>JAATVP010000267.1 GCA_014523625.1 Nitrososphaerales archaeon TH5896 | reverse complement strand
TTCTTTGAAATCAGCGTAGTCATCTTTAACAAGTCCGATGCCTAAGCCGGTAAGTATAGCTACAGGAACAGGCGTACCTCTAAAAAATAGAGATAGCATTAACAATGCACCTATTTGACCATGATGCATCCTTCTATTGAAGAGATACACTTTTTGAGGAGTGGACGGAGGCGATCCTCCTGAATTTGTTCGATTTCTGTTGTTCCAATAACTTGCTATTATTTCCGCCGCAGTTAGACCGAGAATGAGCCCTCCTTCCACTCCTAAACCGCATAAAAGCGCGTATAATACCATTACAATTAGTAGATCTAAAATAAGCAGTAATAAGCATTACACTACAATTTTGATTAATATGACATCACGTTCTAACCATTCATCCTAATGATCCAAGATTATACAAATTATCCGGCTATTATCATAACGTGCTATGACGCCAGCCTTATGTTTGAAATGTTTCTGACTCTGGAGTGAGATATTGTTTGGGTCGAAGCTGTATAATCATATTGTAGACTCCAAAAATCAAAATACAACTGGCTACCCCCAAGCCCATTATAATCAAAGAAATCCTGTCAATCTGCCAAGCCTGCCTTTTTTAAGATCTCAACCCCTTCCATATTATAGAATTATCAAAAAATGGCTGGTTAATTTCTATATTATTTAATTAGGACAAAAAAAGCATAAAAAAGCATAAAATACATTAAAAATCATAGACTCTATGCTAGTTGTACATGACAATCCCACTATGATGAAATAAACTTCTTTGTCACTTCAGCAACTCTTTTACCTAACGCTCTAGCAACTCTAATATCTGCTTGTTGAATTTCCTGATTCGCTAATCTACCAACTATTCTACTAGGACCATAAGGACTACCACTCTCAATCAGATCTTCAACAGAATATGGTACTCCAATCAATATCATTCCATGATGAAACATAGGAAACATCATGGAAACAGCTGTAGTCTCTTGTCCACCATGTACTGATGCGGCACTAGTAAATACAGCACCAATCTTTCCCACAAGCGAACCAGATGTCCACAGTTCAGTTGTTCCATCCCACATAGTTTTCATGGGTGCAGCCATATTTCCAAAGCGGGTAGGAGATCCGAAAATTATTGCATCATGATTTGGTAATTCTTTTATTACACCTTCTATCGATGTGGTTGGATATCTATTATTCATATTTTCAGCTATTTTAGTCCATGCAGGATCCTTAGAAATTACTTCCATCGAAATGTTGTCAGCAAGTCTTCTTACAGTTACTTGAATGTTAGATAGCTCCTTTGCACCATATGCTATCTCTTCTGCCATCCTTGCAGTATTACCATATCTGCTATAGAATACTATGAGTATCTTCACGGGCCTTTCATTATTACTGCTCAATTTGTGAACAAAATCAACAACTAACTTTCATAATATATCTTTATCCAACATTTGGTTGTTACTTCTGCAACATAATATATTGAGAAGCTTGTAAAGCCGTCACCTCCTGTAGAACAGATGTATTCTATCAATTTTTCTATTAAATTGCGGATCCTGTCCATAAAAAAATAGAGATAATATCATCGAAGTACAGCATTATAGAATTGTATTTCTATTTTCGAATGCTTATCGTATCTATAATCTATTGACCAATAAATATGATCAACCCCTACCCCCTAAAATTACTGAAGAGGACGGTACTACTGGAAGTGAAAACCTTCGCTTTTGTGCAATTAGTGAAAGATCAGTCTAAGGTAATTTAATCAAGATTGTAAGTAGGGAGAGAATCATTTTTTAGCAATCATATTCTGCTTACGCCACGAGTCATCATATCACTATCAACTGAATTAGATTAACAAGATGCAAAATACTCAGTTTGGTTCATCCTATGCTTTTCCTTCTCTTGATGTTCATTTGCCTTTGTAAGCTCATCGAATACTGCATTACAATCTTGACACCAAAAAGTATATTTTTTCTTACTAATTATAGGCATCGTGTATTGAAGAGCTGTAGAAGTATTTAAGATCATACATATCTTAGCTGCCAGCCAAAAGGACTGAACATTACCATCAATTATGTTTCAATTTTAAATAGTATCTGTTGAGCTTGATAGAGTTGAGATGGAAAAATTTATCAGGGATTTGTAGTTATAGTTAGAAGTAATAATGAAAGAACCATTATATGTATGTGTTACCTATCGGTATGATTTTACAAGGAAACGCAGCATATGTAGGTACATCAAAGAATATATTCTATTTCAAATTGCTCAAAATATCCGATTACATTCTTTGACTATTTCAATGAGATTAAATGGGATGAATCTGCTAAAATGCGTTCGAGAGAGGCAGAAATGAGCGAAAATAAGAATATTAGTAGCATCTCAGAAGGCATTGGTAATCAGACTACGATATATAGTGCCAGCTGGAAGAATGATAATTTCTTAAGGCTCACGAAAAACTTAGAGGAAATTGGCAAAAACTTCTATTCACGAGGATGGGTTTTGGGTACAAGCGGAAATTTTAGCGCAGTGCTTTCGCGGGAGCCGTTGCGCCTGGCCATCACTTCAAAAGGATCGGATAAAGGTAAACTAACACCGGCACAGTTTCTAGAAATTGATGGTGTTGGAAATGTTGTTAGAAACGGCGGTGATGAACAACCTTCAGCCGAGGCATCACTTCATCTAGCGGTTGTTCGCTGTATGAATGCGGATGCAGTTTTGCACACTCATTCAGTCTGGAGCACAGTGCTTTCTGACATGCACGCATCACGGGGCGGCATTGTGCTTGAGGGCTATGAGATGCTCAAGGGATTAGATGGTGTTGGAACCCACCAACACAAGGAGTATCTGCCAATTCTAGAGAATTCCCAAGATATGATTGAATTAGCGCAAAGAGTTTCTGCAACTTTGCAAGAGTATAATGGTATTCACGGTTTTCTCTTACGCGGACATGGATTATATACTTGGGGCGTAAGCCTAGAAGAGGCAATGCACAATGTTGAAATTTTGGAGTTTCTGATGGAAGTGCTTGTTCGATCCGCCCAAGCGCGAGGCAGCGCAGGGAGCCTGTAACCAATCGACAACAAATGAGATTGTTATGGCTATACTAAACATCCCAGACGAAAATCACTTATTACGAGATTACGACGAGGTTAGAGACTATCTAGCAGACATTGGTATTGTTTATGAGTATTGGGAACCGGTTGCAGACCTTCCACAGGATGCATCGAATGAAGAGGTTTTAAGTGCTTACTCCAAGCAAATCAATGAACTTAAACGCTATGGCGGATATGTAACCGCTGACGTCATCACTGTGAATAAAAATACGCCAGGGTTAGATGCAATGCTTGCGAAATTCAATATCGAGCATCGCCATGACGAAGATGAAGTCAGGTACATTCTCAGTGGACGAGGACTGTTTCATATCCACTCGCAGCAGCACCAGCGAGATCAAGTCGTGGCAATAGAAGTAGAGACAGGAGACCTGATCTGCATTCCGCGCAATACACTACATTGGTTCGATCTCTGTGGTGACCGGAAAATCCGAGCAATTCGTTTATTCCAAGATGTTTCCGGTTGGACACCTCACTATACACATAGCGCTATTGATCGAAAATACGAACCAGTATGTTGGGGTCCCAGGTATATCCAATCACAAACGACTACGATTGCAGAGGATTAGTGTGAGTATGTGTCACACATCGCCGATCCTCAAATCTTTATCATTCTACTTGATATAGAAGGTACCACTACTCCTGTCGATTTTGTATTTCAAAGGCTTTTTCCGTACGTTTTCCGCAAGCTGCCCTCTTTCCTTCAGGAACATTTTCAGGAACCAGAGACTAGGTTACTGATTCGAAATTTGTACTCGCAACACCAGACAGACGAACGTCATGAATTAATGCCTCCTGCTTGGATTGATGGGTCAGATCAACTGCTGCAGCTGCGTTCATGTGTTGCTTACGCACAATGGTTGATGAATAAAAACAGCAAGTACGCAGCTTTGAAAGCTCTTCAAGGTAAAATCTGGCAAGAAGGGTATAACACTGGAGAATTACAAGGTGAAGTTTATTCGGATGTTCCTCAAGCATTTGAGCGATGGCGACGGCAAAAACGAAAGATCTGTATCTATTCCTCAGGTAGTGTTCTAGCGCAACAACTCTTGTTCAGCACTACTAAAGTAGGCAATCTGACTCCATACATCACTGCTTTCTTTGATTCGAATATAGGAGCAAAGACTGAAGTTGAGAGCTACCGAAAAATTGCTGAATCTTTGGGTCTAATTTCACGTGACTTTCTATTTGTCTCTGACGTAAAGGAAGAAGTTGATGCAGCATATGACGCAGATATGCAGGTGATCCTTTGCGACCGCGTCAGTGGTCATCAGCGAATCCAAATTTCACCAAACGCAAAAAAAGTTATCTTCAGCTTTGACGAAATCTTTCCAGACTAGCTGCACATTAAAAATGCGACTAACATTCGCGACTTTACTAATCTGACTGTTTATTGGAATATGATTGAATTAGTTCAGAAATATGTTCAAGGATTTTGATATGGTGATCCTCATCTACTATGATGCTTCTTAGAATGGATTTTGATTCAGGATCATCTGTCATTTCAATACAACTGTATAGAAGATCTCGAGATTCTTTCTCTTCAGAAATAGATTTTGCTATTCCCTTGCTTGTTAAAGCACTACTACTACTTCCACCTTCAATATTTGACATCATTGCTGAAATGTATTGTACATGTTTCAGTCCATCAATAAGTAACGTCTGAAAATATGTTCTTATAAGCTGGTTTTGCATGCTACCTAATAGTTTCATATAATGCGAGAGTTCACTCAGTTCTGCCTCGTATTGGGATTTGAGCAAATTATACAATTTTTGCTTTCTTTTAAAATCTTCTAATCCCAATATCCCAATCTCATGATCCATATTATTTCTTATCTTATCAAGG
>JAATVP010000266.1 GCA_014523625.1 Nitrososphaerales archaeon TH5896 | reverse complement strand
GTTTGTTAACTTGTTGTTAACACCTATTAGTTTAGTATCCTTCTTATGTTGGAAAGGAAAAACAGGGGTGAGGGTATATTTACATGATAGTGAGAATGATAAATAAATTTGAATGATGATAGCCTTGATAGTATATTTGATAAAGCTGCTTCAGGGACGTCGCTAGTCGTCAAAGATAGAAGAACATTAACTATAGACTATGTGCCCGACCGCCTTCCATTTAGGGATGAAGAAAGTAAGACTATTGCACATACTTTATCTATTGTTTTGAAAGGATCCAGACCATCTAATTTATTACTTTTTGGGAAACCGGGAACAGGAAAAACTGCCGTGGTTAAGAATGTCTTACATCGACTTTCTGTTAAGGGCGAGGAATTAGGAATAGAATTAACGGTGCCATTTGTAAACGGAAAGAGTGCTAATACAGCATATAAGGTCTTACATGAAATTGCTGAAAAAATGGGTATCAATAAAGGAGAAAAAAAATTACAGGTCCATTTTACAGGCTTATCAATGGGTGAGGCGACTGATAGAATATTAGAATTTATTCAAAGAAGGAAAAAACTTTATGTGATTCTTGTTATAGATGAAATTGATTCACTGGTAGAAAAGAATGGGGATGATATACTTTATAATTTTACTAGGGCTAACGAGAGAATATCAACTGAATCATTTATCAGCCTAATAGGAATATCTAATAGTCTAACATTTAAGGATAAACTTGATCCTAGAGTTAGGAGTAGTCTCAGCGAAGAAGAGTTGGTGTTCAATCCATATACTATAGAACAACTGCAAAGAATCCTTGCAGAAAGAACATTGTTAGCATTTAATGAAGACGTAGTTTCAAGTGCGGCTATTAATCTTTGTGCAGCTATGGCCGGTAGAGAGCATGGAGATGCCAGAAAGGCGATCGACCTTTTAAGAGTAGCAGCTGAAATTGCAGAAATAGAAAGAGCAAATAAAGTTGAAGAAAAACATATTAGGTTAGCACAAGAAAAAATTGAAAAAGATACAAATTATGAAGTTTTAAGAAATTCAACAACACATACTAAAATGATAATGTTAGCAGTATTGAAATCAAGAAACGGTAACACTGGGGAAGTATATGAAATATACTCAGATATATGTAGGCGTATTGAGCAAGAACCATTAACCCAACGTCGAATAACCCAAATAATGAGTGAGTTAGATCAATTAGGACTAATAACTAGTGATGTAATAAGTCAAGGAAGATATGGCAGATCTCAAAAAATTAGGATCACTGTACCACATTCAACTGTGAAGGAAGCCTTGAAAGAGGATTCTATTCTCGCAGGGGTACTATCTATTGACTAAAGTCCATTATAAATGGTTGAAGTGTAGACAGATCAACTATAACTGCAACTCCAGGATTAGGTATAATGCCCATCGTTCTTTGAAAGTTTGTCTGTCCCTGCCAAGTTCCAGAATTTACTATTAGTGTTCCACGGTAATTTTGAGCATCTAGAACATGTATGTGCCCTGAATGAAATATGTCTGGAACTTCAGTAATTACCATATGGTCTTCTTGTTCGGGGGCAATAGGAGTACGTTCTCCATAAATAGGAGAAAGATGCCTTGCCCTCAATAATACTTTCATTGCTTCCGCAGGCTTAGCATAACTTAGATCAGGGATCGTACCTATGATGTCATCTAGACTCTGTCCGTGGTACATTAGTATCTTTACGCCATTCAATTCGATCAAACTGGGATTTCCAAGCATCTTGAAATTTTGAAATGTGTAAAGTTTTTCAGAGCTTTGTCTAGGAATGGAAGGTTGTGGCAATGCTCTTCGACCCGGATCATGGTTTCCAGGAATAACAAAAACATTAATGTGCTTAGGTATACGTGAGAGTAAGTCCATTACATGTGACATCTGACTATTAATATTTAATTCAAGTAATTCTTTGTCTTGATTAGGGAATATTCCGATGCCATCTATTAAATCACCACCAATACATAGAAATTTGATTTTCCTTACAATTTCATCGTCAGCTGATGATATCCAATTCAAAAATTTCATAAATGCGGTTTCCATGAAATATTTACTTCCTACATGTAAGTCTGAGATTAATACCACGTAGGATTCAGATTTGGCTCTGTTTGGTAAATGATCTGGAATATCAGGTGATATTATATTTTTTATAACGAAACTTTGGCTTTTCCCACCGTTCTCTAATTCTAGCATAACCATTTGATCTGTGGTAATCAACGATCCCTGTTTTTTTATATCCTCAGTCGTACCCATCGCATGTAAATCTCCACTAAAATCATCTATCACTATTTCTAATCCATGACGCTTGAATTGTCTTGACATAACCAAACCAGCTACAACCATTGTTGAGGATAATCCCGAAATTTGTTCATATTGCATGTATGGTTTATGATTTCCAGTATCTGTCTTCTTTTTCTTCAGAGTTTTTACTCTTGTGATTCGTCTACTATCAGGACGTAAGGACAAGATGTGCATAGATTTTTCATATCTGCTTCTAAATAGTGAAGTATACCCTTCAACTCCTTCTCCACTATTAATTATGGGAGTTGGATCTAAGAGTACTCTGTACGATACTGGTTCTGATGTATTACTATTGCGTAGATGTAATAAATCTAATGATGATGAAGAAGATGATGATGAAGATGATGATGAAGACTTACCACAAGAACTGTTTTGAATTTGATTTTGAGATTCTCCATTTTTAGAATATTTATCAACGACCATTTTTATATCTTCTACCAGAATTATAGAATTATCTTTGCTAGCTATCTTGGCTTTGATAATGTCTTGAATGATCCTTAAAATATCTATATCAAGCCCTTTGAGCATTTCAAAAGCGTCAGGATGTATCTGGTATCCTTTACTAATTGCAAAACATAGGGCATTGGATATTTCTGTTCCGAAATCCAAATTGTCCACCTTGACTATGAAAGCGCCATATTTAATTACATTTCTGTAACCAAACGAATGAATAATAACTACAAATAATTATAGGAGCAAATACCCATACACTGAATTGCATCTCACCATCAAGAGACGTTTACTGTATCTTGTATTTGGTATAATCACTTTTCTTATCTCGTACTATGGGGGTTCATCAATATATATGAGCAGCTCAGAAGTAAATGAGCTAAAAAACCGGTTCATGGATCAAATTAAAGATATTGATCAGATAGGGATATTCATTAATAATGCAAAGATTGCACTGGGCATGTTTGTTCCATTACTAGGTGTAGGCCTAGGAATTTTTTCTGGTTTTTCAACAGGTATGGTATTTAATGCAATAGCAGCAACGTCTGCTAACCTTAATGATATCTCACCTTTGCTGATTCTTATTACTCCTTTCGGATTAATGGAAATTGTTGCCTATGGTCTTGCAATATCCAGAAGCGGTATGCTCTTCTATTCTTTATTGAAGAGAAAGTATTGGCGGGAATATCTTCTGTCTACTTTAGTGGAGATAGGAGTTGTAGTGATCTTACTTTTAAGCGGTGCAATAATAGAATGGGAAATGATCACCAGATTGAATGGATTATCCGATACTCGATTTAGCATTTAACCGTTTGTTATTTATCTGTTTTAAACAAAAATAATAGGTAATTCTTAAATCTGACTTTCTCCACAAGCAGGGCAAATCCGCAACTTTTTGGACATTTTCGCTTCACAACTCCACAATATTTTATTGCTTCATCTGTTTCAGAATTGATGTCAACAGATTTATTTTCCGCTGACATATATGCGATAAAACTTCAAGTCTAAATTATATTTAAATCCATCTTGTAATAATTTTTATTCCGGAAAATAATTCTACCAACAGTAGGGTATGCTTAATTTAAAGATTCACAAGAATCCTACTTTTGTCTCACAACCAACTATGATTGCTGCTTTACCTGATATGGGCAATGTTGCAGGTATGGGAATGACTCTTTTAACTACGAGTCTTGAAGCCGACCTCTTCGCCGAAATTTATGCATTTTGGCCACCTTTTGTAACGTATAACCAAGGTATCATTAGATATGTTCAGTCAAGTTACAAATTTTATTGGGTTTCTAAATATGATCTTGTAATATTTACAGGAGATTTTAACCCTTCTGATCCACGAAGACTGTACGAAATATGTTATGAAGTTCTGAAAATGGCTGAAAGAGTTGATGCAAAAATATTATACTCAATAGGCGCAGCCTTAAGACAAAATACTTCTTCTACCTCTACTTCAGGTGGAGTGTATGGCGCAGTAAATAATGAACAGATTGCTGATAAGATAAGTAAATTCAATATGAACGTCCTAGAGGGGGAAGGACAAATTATAGGATTTAACGGTCTAATATTAGGACTTGCGAAGGAAAGAGGATTGAATGCGATGTGCATTCTAGGCGAAATCGATAATCCTAATGTTATCCAACCTATGACTGCTAAGGCTATTCTACATACATTAACAAAGATTCTAGGAATCCCTTCTTTGGATATGAAAGAGTTAGAAGAGGAAGAAAAGCGCAAAAAGTTTATGGAACAGCAAATGAATTACCTAGAAAATGTGATGGAACATGGGGGCAAACCCCCTGGGATAGCGTAGACTGGTATTATAGAAATTACGTAAGCCGGCAAAAGTTTTCGAATTCGATTACGATGAAATCTTTTGCCAAATAATTCAACAATTTTGACAACATTGCCATTATATCAGCTTAATAAAGCGTTTGCATGAGTGAAGTAAAGTTAGAGTTTATTGGTAAACAGGTTAAGGATATGTACGGAACCTATATGGGAAAAGTTATTGGTATGGTAACAGATATTGATGGGTCTATAGAATCCGTTAGTGTAGATTGCGGTTATGTAGGATTAAAGCAATTAGTGTACGAGCAATTATTAGTACAGGGTGATAATGTAATCTTTATTCCAAAATGGAGATTGGATGTACAAAAGTTACTTCGGCAGAAAAACCTTGCATTACAAAGGATCAAAGCATTACAGGAGATGGTTACAGCTAATGATTTGATGAGGGAGGACGTTGAATTGGTCTATATAAAGTACCAGAAGAGATTGCAAGACCTTGAGGATAAAGGAAAAATAGTTCTGGAACAACTGCAAGAAAGACTGAACCAGATAGATGCCGAAAGCCAGAATATAAAATCGGTACTATTTGACGCTAAGTTACAGTATAGAAGCAATGAGATCACCGAAGAAACATATCAACAAATTAGCCTGTCTACAAACGACCTAATAGAACATGTTAACTTAGAAAAAGGAGAGATCAATAACGTCATATCTAGGTTAAGTCAGCAGACATTTGAGAGGATAGATTTGAATTCAGTACAAAATCCTTCTATATCGGATCAACCAAAATCCAACTCGAGCCTTGAATCAAATTCGCAATCCCCTGAAGATGACATTCCTGTTACAGGGCCTCAAGCAGTTAATGCTGCAGCAGCAGACAATGACTATAATAATAATAATCATCCTAAGACTATTAACAAGGAAACTGATGATGAAGCTGAAACTAGTTGGCTTAACCAGGTTTTACAACATGATTAATTTAATTTATTAACAAATACAAAATAATTTGAATAATACTTTTAGAAAAAAAAGGGAAGACTTGTAAAAAATTTATTTTTAGGCTCCGCCTTGTTTTGCAGATGTTTGTAAAAGCTCGCCTATTTCATTATGCATTCTTAGAAAATTCAGACCCTTCTCAGTTGTCTTGTATGTTTGAGAACCCTCAAGATACTCTAATAAGTTGTTCTCAATGAGTACCGAAAGATATTCTCTTAGCTGTGCGTAGCTAAGG
>JAATVP010000034.1 GCA_014523625.1 Nitrososphaerales archaeon TH5896 | reverse complement strand
CATTCTGATATGAAGTGATGTAGGTGGAGCATGACAATGATACAAAAATGATCCAGCAGGTTCTGCTATAAAATTATAATTGTAAGTTTGGTTAGGCAATATCAGAGGAAATGCACCATCGTTTTTTGAATCATGGGTTCCGTGTAAATGCAATGTATGTGCCATAGGTGCTTTATTGATAAAATGAATGGTAACGTTATCGCCTTCTGTAAATCTTAGTGTAGGTCCAGGTACTGTTCCATTAAAAGTCCAAACCTTTACTCTTTCACCAGGAGATATTTCCATTGTAGCATCTTCTGCTATCATTGTAAATTCTTTATGGGGTATTTTATCCTGGATTTCAGAACTTAAAATGGACTGCCCTTCTCTTGTTTTAGAATGACTTATTACATCCTTGTATGCATACGCAGTAGGAGCTGCCGCTTTATTCGAAGGTATAATCTGTACAGCTCCCACAATAATAATTATTAATAAGATTAGAGATAATATTTTACCTTTATTCCGTTTATTCATAAGCAAATAAGTTGTATTATCAATATTTGTATTGCTGGTTTGCACTGCATTTCACTGCAAGCGCATCTTAAAGTTGGTACTGAATGTATGTATGTATAATGTGTTAATATGTCCATAGTCATTCGACCTGTTCAATTTATATTTTACTAAATATTTTACTAAATTGTTAATCTACTAATTGACGGTCGTGTCTTATCGATACGTCTGCATAGAGTCACAATGCTCTGTCCATTCGAGAAATAATCTATTTAATAGAATTAACATCATATAGAAATTATATGTTGAATGCCATACCAGTCATCCCCTTTGCACTTATGGCCTTTTGCTGCGCGCTTATTTCATCAATTTCATTCGCAGTAGCTGCCGTCCAAGACGAAAACGTCTCCTTGAACGCAGCCGTAGAGAATATTACCTTGGTTGCAGATGATGACACGATAACAAGGGTAGCGCCAGACAATCAGTTGCATCCAGGCGGCATTGAATACAAAACAATGACATTCAATGGAACAGTCCCAGGTCCAACACTTAGATTGAATGCAGGTGAACTGATACGCTTCACGTTAATCAATAATGGTGAAATAGTGCATAGTCTCAATTTGCATGGGATAACCGGACCTAGTCAGGCCTTGTCCGGACCCATTCAGCCAGGTGAAAACAAAACATGGATGGTGAAAGTCAATCCAGAAGCCCCAAGCATTTTCATGTACCACTGTGACGGAGACAACTTGAATGGCATATGGGAGCATGTTGCAAGCGGTATGTATGGAGGAATAATTATCAATCCTTCATCACGTGATCAGAAGAACCAAGCAATTAAAGAATTTGATATTGTATTCAGCGAGGTATACAATTCTGCAGACAATGGATTGTTTAAGGGTACAAATGGCGTCATCGGCTCGTTTGATCTGGATAAATTCATCGAAGGGAATCCGGACCTCGTATTAACTAACGGCATGGCATACAAGTACATTCCATGGATAGGGACAATAAGCAAATATTCTTTAAATAATGAATCAAAATTATTTCAAGTTAAACCAAATGAGCTCACCAGATGGAATATCATTAATGCCGGTCCTAGAAAAACGATAAATTTTAACTTTCCCGCAGCTATGATAGATGTGATTTATCCTTCCCTACTGAATCATCCTACGAGTAAGACCACGAAACTTAACAATTTTGCGAATTCGACTTATGAAATTAACAGCATTCAAGAGCACAGTGACATCGATAGCCTGATGTATCTTGTATCCATCCCACCTGGCTCGGGAGTGATAATCGAAGCAGTATTCCCTGAGGAGGGCTTTTATTTCGGCAATGATCATGACCTGGCGAGTATCCTTTATGGATCAGGATTTGTCGTGTCGGCTGTAGATAACCACACATCAGTGATAGGAAAATGATTATCCCTACAATAGAATGCCACGAATCAGTATTATTGATGCTCTATAAAGCGGATCTAGCTTAGTTATTTGTGTATTTGATTTAATTTTCGCACACTTTCTCAATCAATGGCAAGATTGTGGTCTGTGCTGATCAACACTAGACTCACTCTTGCATCAGTTTGCAGCGTGAGCCTTCCCAGCTCTTCACTTGCCTCAGATTCAAAATGATTTTCTCAACTCTATTAGAACATCAACTCCTGAGAAGCGAAATTTCTCAAACTAAGAATTTAAGTATGACAGATGCAACATGCAGAATTATGTATATTCATCATGCAGGGTAATGCAATACATGCATTCAACTTTTAAGTATTGAAGATAAGTGAGTCAGGATACAACCTAAGATGGAACCCGAATTGAACTATATCCATGTTCTGCAGTTGACCGCCATAACTGCTGTTCTGTTTATCATCACAATTCATTTTAGTTTGCACGACCAGGCATTTGCTACCGTTCTATAAAATGATAGTACGGTAATCGATAAACAAATACGACTACAACTTCAACAGCTGCAACAACCCAATATTAACGCATCATATGTATTTGACGCTCACAGGATAGTGTTGGGAAATAACGTGAAGAATTTGGTGATTCTCATTCCCAATGAAGCTCATGAATTAATAAACCAACCCAAAGACCATTACCCACTTGCAAACCAACCACATATTGCTCAAAATGCCATTGTAAATGTCGGAACTGCTATTGACCTGAAGTAGTAACAAATTTGCGGGAATTTACTTTAGAGTATAGCTAGGCGTAATAGTCGAATAGGACCCCGTGTTTCATGATGGTATTTGTAATGCTTTGCAATGCAGAGAGTACGAAGCATACAAATACGAAAGTTCGCTGACATACAACGATGACATTTGAGGATTTGTCTGTCACAAGCGTAATGAGTAAGGATGTCAAAGTCGCCTATTCAAACCAAACAATAAGAGAGGTATGCAAGAGTATGCATGATCATGGAATCGGCAGCATCGTTATACTTGAAGGGAATGATGATATAGCAAACGCGAAAAAACCTAAAAGGGAAGAACATTTGGCAGTAGGGATTGTCACAGAAAGGGACGTTGTGTCATATTTGGGTTCTGACAGGGCGTTATCACTTAGAACAATGATATCTGAGATTATGAGTACACCATTAATCACCATTACAGCTGCCAATTCTGTGAAGGACGCTATAGAGACATTCCAATTAAGAAATATACGTAGACTCCCAGTGACTGGTAATAAGAATAATAGTATGGTGGGAATCGTCACCGACAAAGATATACTTAAAGCAATTACGAAAACCATGCCCTTACCCGCATCTGTAGGGGACAGTCTACTAACTGATCAAATGCAATTTGGGTACCGGTTTATGTACGAGAGATTCATTAATGATGACAATTTTCCAAAGGGTACTACTCCTGGAATATGACGAAAAATAGAAGATGAGCTACTATTTTGAGTTCGCTATTGACTTTAGACGATTCTTATTTATTTTCGAAGCTCTGGTAGGAAATAAGAATTATTCAACATATCGATAAGCTTCCTATATCTCTCTATCTGAGTGGTTGTGAAGTCATAAACAATAGATAACATCGTCATAGCCATGTCAACTGTTGCGGTATAGCCGTGAACAAAAGTTTTTAGGTTCAAACTAATGACGTTTATGGATTTGCCATCTTGTTGGGACAGATTCTCCTCAAACCAACGAGTTTGCTGTGCAAGCAGCGAATCGCACGAATTCAATAGACTCTGCTGTAATTCTACCGAGGCCTGAAGATACCTCATCTGAGAATGACTTGCCTTTCCAAATATTATAGAACATGTCTTCTTATACTCTTCTAAAACTGCTCTGTCTGTGTCGGCGTCATCAAATGACATTGACCGAGTAGGAGTCGCAGAAGACGAGTCTGACAATATATTTATTGTACGGCGCTGCGTTATCTAAACATATGCTTGCATATCGTTGTCTAATATCTGCCATTCGAAATTTTGATATAGATTAGCGAGCAGCCCTTCTCTGATTTCTTTCTCTTTTCAGGATCGAGGTAGATAACAATCACCTTAAAATTGAATGGAGATAGTTCAATTATATCAACAAGTGTCTGATTAGTCTTCTTTTCGTATTATTACAGCCCTAAATTAAGAATCTACCAAAGGAATATGATCATCCTTATTGCATATACCTAATAGTTAATATTAAAATAATTCTTAACAGTGTCTGAAATATCCCAATCTTGTCTAATTCCCATCTCGATGACAAAATGAAAGGAAGAAAAGGAATACCAAAAGTTGGCATTGCCGGTAATGATTTAGGGGATGCTAAAAGACTTGCAAGCGATAAAGACATGATTCATAGGAAGATCCAGCTTTGGGCAAATAACGAAGAAAATGAATATGCTATAAGACTACTATTGAATGGAGACCCTCAATATGAGATGAGAGAAAAAGTAAAAAGAAGAGAATTCATAGCATCAACAAATCCCAAAGAACGGTATACTCATCCTATAGCGGAAACGGATAAACTTGATCTCCTACAGAATGGTTGGGATTATGCACTGAAGGATTTCGTAGAAAATTACAAAAAAGAACGTATAGAAATGGTAAGGTCATCTGCGTCCATCTCATCCAAGGGTAATGATAATGTAAAACATCATGACTTTGATGATAAGGATATCGACTATCCAATTAAATTTATCCCTATACATAAGTGCAGGTATTGTCTTGCAGGGTTTAAGAATGAAGAAGAAAAGAAAATACATGAATTGAAATGGCATATCTGAAAAATGACGTCCCGGATTGGTTCGGAAATTGCAGTCCCATATAGTTGAACCTGTATTAGATATCTAAGCCTCTTGTTGAGGTGTTTTAACTCTAATGGTCATAATAGAAATCTCCCAACAGTATACCGTAGATACTATACCGATGAAGTCAACCAGTTCATTATACATTTATTAAATTTGGCCAGCACGCTGAAAGAAAAATACTACAACTACTCTACTTAAATAGTAAGGACAAAAAACACTTTATGATATGTTCTCCAAGATTGTTGATGTAGGAATCCCCTTGTCTTATATGAAGGATAACAGTGTAGTTGCGATTTCTGGCTTTAATATGGCTAATACACCGGAATATCTTATCCTTGAACTATATCATCAATATACTAAGAATGGACATCCAAAGAATTTGTTTATCATCTCTGACGCTCTTCCTGCTATACCAGGCAGAGCACTAGATAGGGTCGCCGAAAACCTCTACAAGGACCCTAGGCAGGAATTTCTTAAAGGCGCATTAATGCCATTTCTAGGTTTTTCACCTTGGTTTCAGAAACTTGTAACGGACAATCGAATTGAGTGTTACGGATGGCCAATAGGGATAACAGCATACTGGTTCAGAGAGGTTGCATCTGGGCGGCCAGGACTCTTGACAAAGATCGGAGTTGATACGATTCTGGATCCAAGGAACGAAGGTGCTGTATTGAACAAACAAGCAAAAAAAGATGGGCCATGTAAAGTAAGCCTATTGGATATTGAAGGAACCGACTACCTGCTGTATCAGGCCCCTAAGCCGGATTATGCTTTGATTAGGGCATCCATTTCAGATGAATATGGAAATTTGTCGTTACGAGAAGAAGGAATTAGGGGAACTATCCTAAGTATTGCGCAAGCTGCAAAAGCGAGGCCGCATTCTGGTACTGTGATTGCCCAGGTCAGATGGCTCACGAAATCTGGCACAATTAGTCCAAGAGATGTCGATGTTCCAGGCCCATTGGTAAATCATGTCGTTGTGTCTCCAAGAGAATATCATTGGCAAAGTGGAACGATCGAATATGATCTCAGGCTCTCCTATAAGGTTACTCCACCCATAACAGAAAGCTGGTTGGAAGGTCTTCCAAAAGTAACCTCGTATGAACATGAACGGGTAATCGCTAGAAGAATCCTTTTAGAATTATTGACAGTATTTAAGAAAAAAAGAGCACCTATTTTAGTTAATTTAGGAATAGGTATCCCCACTCTTATATCCTCAGTCAGTACTGAAGAGGGTGTCTCAGACTTTATTATAACAGTACTCGAATCTGGTCTTTGGGGAGGACTCGCTCTATCTGGAAATGACTTCGGATTGGCGATAAGTCCATTTGCATTGTCAACTATTCCCGATGTATTCTCTAATTTTGAGGGTGGAATAATTGATGCAGCATCTCTTGGTTTTCTTCAAGTCGACAAAGAAGGGAACGTAAATCCATCGATGCTGCCCAGTAAGATATTTGGACCAGGAGGATTTCCTGTGATAGCCGGAGGAGCGCCAAGGATCTGCTTTGGAGGTGCCTTTACTGCAGGAAAAAGTGATATTCGTATTTCCAACAACAGAATTAATATCCTTTGTGACGGGTCAACTCCAAAATTTGTGGAAAAAGTCTTTAAGGTAGTATTCAGTGGACATCAGGCTATAAAATATGGGCAAGAGATCCTATATGTAACAGAGAGAGCAGTTTTCAGGTTAGGTGAGAAGGGAATGATTCTAGAAGAGATTGCTCCTGGAATCGATCTCGATAAAGACATTTATTCAAGGATGAGATTCATCCCAAACGAAGGTTCAATTAGGGAGATGGATGAAAGAATTTTTAATGATGGAAGGATGGATGTTAAAGATGATCTGTTAAGTTACATGTCTTGAACCTTTAGCAAGTATTATGTATGCAACTTAATGTTAATTCAGTGTATTGATAATGATATTATGCTTATCTTTGAATTAAGACTTGATTATCTCTTATTGTAAGATGTTACTATTGCGTATTTGTGTACTAATGCACAGTAATGCATTGCACACATTTAGTATTTATACAGGCAAGATTACACAATTGAAGCCTTACAAAAAATGAAACAAATTCAGATCATAATTCCTGATCGGGCGGATGTTGATGAGATTCTCAGAGAAGCACAAGTAGGTGGAATGACTCATTACAGGGTGGAAGAAAGAGGAACTACCAAGGCCCAAGAGGTTGCAGTGGGAAGGGGTACTATGAAGTATACACCAGAATACATACCAAGGACTAAAGTTGAAGTGGTTGTTAAGGATGACCAAATTGACTACTTGTTAAACAATATCTTGGATAGACTGCGTGCTAATGAGATAAGCGGAAAAATATTTGTCCTAGAAGTACCAATCACCTTTGATATAAGTACAGGAAAGAAAGGAGAATCTGCAATTTGATATCTGTTGCAATAATGTTATAATTTAGAGTCGATGGCCAATGAGTACGGCAGAGCCAATTAAGAAGGGCCAGTTTTATTTCATCCATGCCGTCCCTGATCACTTCATTATGGAGGATAAAACTAAGCTTGGCCTTGAAGTGAGAGAAAGATATCTTGATCCAAAGTATGGCACCGATTGCGAAAGTGGCATCATTTATGACGGCGGAGGTACGGGACACAAAGTAGGTATTAGGTGGTACTTTCCCAAATCAATATTTTCTTTAGATAAAGTAGTCAAATTTGCTGAAGAGATGAATGAGCGGTATCAGGCTATAAGGGAGATGACGTGTCCTGACGATTAGGTTAATTGATTTTGGACAAATTGGTTGGTTTTATTACAAGACATGACTTTTGGTCCTATTTGAATGGCTTTGATTAGAGACAACTCTCTTTCTTTTTTTGCCTTACATTTTATTTGAAATTCTGATTAATTAATTCTGAGTTTCAGCGAATGGACGGAGTTTGATTGACAACTCGAGAATGTGTTACTAGCTGCCACGCCAAAGTGACATGTCCTACATCTATAATATGATCTCGTTAGCGTTTGGTCAAAACACCGTCATTGTCCAGTCTATTTATTAAGTCAGTAGTAAGAAATCAGCAATAACACAGGCGTAGACATCTATCTGAGAGTAAAAGTAAGATACCTGGTGATACTCGAAATGTGGAGATTGTGAATGCCATATATAGGAAGCAAGCCACAAAGGAACCTGGTCGGCATAGATACTTCAAACTCTTCTATGCGCGTAGCGGATTATGTCATTTCGATTGCACGTAGAAACAATTCTCAATTGATAGCATTGCGTGTTCTGTTCTCCGAGTTGGAGTACGCCTACTCTCATCACATTTTGGGATTTGTGACACCCGCTTTTGAAATAGAAGATGCCAGAACGAAAGCCAATCAATGATTTAAAATTTTGGAGAATAAAATTAGCATGAAGGATCCTAGCAGTAAATATTTTTTAAAAACTGATTTCCTCGTAACAGATAAGTCAATACTCCATGCAATAGTAAAATATGCGGAAGATCACGACATTGATTTTACTGTTGTTGGAACACGAGGTAGGTCAGGTCTAACGAGAATGGTGCTTGGTAGCGTTGCTTCTTCTGTGGTTATTTATTCTTCATTGCTTCTTCTGTGGTTATTTATTCTTCATGTCCAGTATTGATAATAAGATGACGCAAGGAAATTGCTTTAGCCGAGTTCAACAAAACATAAACTCTGCTCATTTCAGTATATCATGCTAATGTTATGAACTTACTTGCTGCCTCATCTGGAATAATAACGTGTTCGAGTTTAATTTGCAGCTGATTTTTCAGTAGCATATGTACTTTCCATCTCCTTTTAAATACAGATATAGGTTGCCTTCAAAATATTTCAGGAATATTGAAAAGGTTAAATGAATATCAGGGATAAAGAATGTATTTCAAAAATTGGGGGAAGAATACAGAAATAAGCATCTTTGGATGAGTTAGATTAAGCCGATTATGAAAATCCCGTAGTATTAATAGACGATACATAGTTCTTATAGTAACAAAGAATGTGACTAGATAAAAAGAGAAATGGATTAGGAAGTTATATTGTGGATGACATGAATAACAAAAAAGTGGTAAGTTATACTTGAGAAACTACATATCTCAGACTCAAAAATTGATTTAATAGTCGAATTTGCGTTTCGGGTCTGCGAAAATCGTGTTGATGCTCCAAATGACCTAACGCTCCAATGCGAGTATGCTCAACTTCGCAAAGCATTCCCTGTCAAGTAATCGTTCCTAGCAGAGCAACCAAAAAGACGTCCGTGCTTAATATTTTTGTCTTGCAGTGCAAGCAAGAATATTATATTCTAGTTTGCACTGTAATGTTGATAGGGATGTACGACGATGAAAGATTCTAACTATAAACAGCTTGTTTTGAATGAGCTAAAATGGTTGACCATATATTTAGCAGTTGCTTTTGTCATAATGCTTTTCTTGCCCTTTCCCGTTGATCTTGCTGTAGCATTGCTTGCATTCTTGGCGCTTAGTTGGTACAAAAGAAACCTGCTTTTAAGAAAATTAGGCATGGAAAATGCAAGAGGCAAGGATACCGGTTTTGAATTCAAAAAGATCAAAGAATTCTATAAATCAATCTTTTCCAATATCTCTCATTCGACAGATTATGGCCAAAGTCAGGTAAGGTACTATTGCATGAAATGTGGGAATGAGCACAGAGAAATAGCTTGTCCTAAATGCGGTTCAAAAATGAAAAGGATTGGATTGTGATTCCGCTAACGGTTACTTAGACATCAGCAATACTGATTTTAATGGACTGATACTAAAAATGACTCATCTAAGGTAGCATCACGCAGCTAATACTTTACGGATTTTCTTTTCACCGAAGGAGGCAAAGGAATTTTTCGAACGATTTAGGTAGATTTAAAAGAATCAGTAATAGATAAATTATTAAAAGCAGTGATCAATTAGTGTAATCTGATGACTTCGACACAAGATGATGTAGCAAATGTCCCAGTATTTGATCTTATGACTAGGAAAGTAATAACAATACCTGAAAGTCGAACCTTGAAACAAGCGTCGAAATTAATGTATGAAGACAACATAGGAAGCATAGTTATTTTAAAGGAAGGAAGTGGCTCCAATCTTGATGACAATGTATCTGAAAGTACGACCCAGAAGAAAGAGATCCCAATCCCAATAGGGATCGTTACCGAGAGAGATATTGCCAGGACGGTAGGATTCGCTGCCAAGCATTCCATTTTCGGCGATATTCCGCTCTCGGAAATTATGAGTAAGCCGTTGATAACAATTCAACCTGGTGCCTCATTGAAAGACGCAGTAGTATTGATGCAACAAAAAGACATCAGAAGACTGCCCATTATTGATAAAGATGGACAATTGGTAGGTATCATTACTGAGAAGGACATACTCAGGGCGGTTTTTAAAATCTTTAAGAAGACGATTAAGGACCAAGGATTAGTTTCTGAGGGGTTTGATTTATTGGGGTTTCTTGGAGCCGAATAGGATAACCCTTCAACAGCGTAGTATGGATGTAAAATTCAAAAATTAAGTCGCAGTAAATCAATTCGAACAAAATAATTCTTACACTTACCGCCGCATTAATGAAGTTTTAACTTCATTGTTATCGGATGAAATAATTCCTAATTACAAGTTGGGTAATATTTCAAGCATGAGCTAACTCATGCTAAGGCCCTTCAAGACGAGGATGAGAACAATATAGTGATATATAAAACGTAGACCATTAATAGAGGCTTTGACATCAAGTTATCCATGTATTCAACCTCTAGGGATCAAAGGATAGGAGATTTAGTAGACAAGGACATCACAACCATAGATGAAAGTGCTCTAATTTCCGACTCAGTACGCATTATGAAAAATAAAGGCCTATCGTCTGTATTTGTTACAAGATCAGGTAATAAAAAAACAGACACTCCAATTTTTCCTATTGGCATTCTAACAGAACGTGACATATTGTATAGAGTAATAGCAGAAGACAAGAGCCCATACAAGACCATGGTTAAAGAGGTAATGAGTTCTCCAGTGATCTCAATCGATGAAGGGGCGACAGTAAGAGATACTATTACTCTAATGAGAGAGAAGAATATTCGTAGATTAATTGTTTCTGGTCAGACAAAATCTCACGATGAAAAAGATGAACATAGTACCGCAGCCCCAGTTGGCACTGTGACTTTGATGTCGATCATAGGGAATTTTCCAGCTGAAGGCTTGGCATTAGCAGAAATCGAATCTCCCAGTCCTGGCAAAACCGTACAGACCGTGGTTACAATTATCTGTCCGTACTGCGAATCAAAGTTTCAAAACAAGTCTGAGCTATCAAGTCACATAGACAGGATACACCTAGGTAGCGGGCTGCTTGAAGGAGACATGAGACGTTGGTGATAAGAAGTCGTATTTCTTATCACCAACCATGAGTATCTTTTTCTGTGAATTAATTGGAACTGTACTTTGCCATTCAAGATTACATCTTATTCATTTGTTTCATAAAAATAATAGGTTTGCATTGTGGTGCACTGGGTTCATTCATTTAAGACCACGGACAATGAGTACCAGTCCCCATAACCACTAATCAGGACATAATTGATATATGTTCTATGTAGAAAGAGAAAAATAGCTAAGGACGTTTAATTCATATTTTCGTAAATCGATGCTAAAAATAGCTTAAATGGGCAATGTCGTAGCCAAAGATAAAACCCAAATTGAAAGTAAAACTGAGATTACCGAACGGTCATTACAGGGCAATGAGAGTACGATAATACACCTGACGCAACACTTCCTAGCAGAATTCTTTTAAAACCTGATCTGCCCCTTGTTCCCATCACTATAAGATCCACGCCTTCGCTTTCTGCATAGTTAATTATTGCGCTCTCCACCCTAGAGTACGGATCTTCGATTATTTCTGATCTAAACTTTATTTCGAGAGCTTGCGGTTCACCCAAAGCCTCTAACATTGATTTTTCAACTTCATCAAGCGATTTTTTTGCTTCGCTTCTTTTTTCTTCCAATATTTTATCATGTGAAAGAGTTCCCGGCTGAGTGAGAAAATATCCATATGGCAGAGACGTTAAATCAATTACCGTCAGTCCTATCAAATTTGAGTGGAATTTCTTTGAAAGACTAATACCAATACGAGCAGCTTTCATCGCAGTCGCCGATCCATCTATTGGGAGCATTATCTTTTTGATCTTTTTCAACCTTATCATTTCAGTATTAACTCTTATTCCAATTATAAGTTACTGTAATTGAGGTGACAGATAAAACTGGGCCATGTATTGATATATCATATTCAAACCGAACGTCAAAATATATTATGTAACCTCATGTTTATAGTACTTCAAAAATAGTCTTCAGTACAGTTAATCATCCCTTCAGTTTGGTATATTCTAATTGCAATTGCGATATCCTATTTTTCCCCTCAAGACTTTATTAGCTATCTATACCAATTCACTTAATATATAACCAACTAGGTATGCAACTGAAGCTGCAATTCCGCCAATTGCCAGGGTGTTGAATCCCGTTCTAATCAGCGATCTTTTAACTACTGTCCCTCTGATTGTTCCTATTAAGAAAAATGCTATAGCAGTAAATATCATGGAATACACAAAAGCATCAGATGTCGACCAGACCCTGTTGAACCCAGAGACATGAAGCAAGACAAATGGGACCAACGGAATCATGCCAATTAAATTAAAAGCTACAAAGGTTGTTATTGCAGTGTCTCTGGGAATTCTATTCTTATCTTCAATCAGGCCTAGCTCCTCTTTCATCATGGTGTCAATCCATACCTTCTTCTTGGAAGTAATAACTCGGACTATTTCCTCCAGTATCTCTTCTTTGAACCCTTTTTCCTTGTAGATGTCTCTTATCTCCCCTACTTCTTGTGCTGTTAAATTATCAATCTCCCATTCTTCTTTCTTCCGCTGATTTTGAATGTATTCTCTATGAGTCTTCTCACTCAGATAATTTCCAATTGACATGGAGAGTCCATCTGCAAATAGGTTCGCAAATCCCAATATCAAAACAACAGATGGTGAAAGCGAGGCTCCTATGACTCCAGCAACAACTGCAAAAGTGGTTATTGCTCCATCAGTTGCGCCGTATACAAACTCCTCTATGGAAAGTTTCACACAATAGATTAACTATGGTATGGTATTTGTTTTTACCTTCATGCTTTACTTTATGTGCGACTTGGTGCTTTTGGTCCATGAATTTATAAATTTAACATTGCCATTATTTGGAGATATTATATCTCGATCCGAAATAGAGATGTGCACAGAAAGTGCTTCTCAGCCGAGGACCTAGAAAAGGGTTTTAACCTGCATCACTCCCCCCCATGACACTTTATCCTGATTAGTATAACCTACATCGGGGAGAAACAGGTCTATCAAACTAACGGGCCGTTCTAGAGGACTTTACTCCATGACAAATTTTTTTCGCTCAACTTCTACTAAAGGTAAGATCTTCTCCACAATTATTTGATGAGATTTATTGGTCGAATTTTGTTCTCTTTGAAACATTAAAAGCATATAATAATCATCGTTTATTGGCACAGTTGCTCTGTCTACTTTCTTGTATCTGCCGAAAGCATAAATCACTTTACCTATTTTGGGTTCGAATTTTATCCTTTTCTTGTGTCTGGTTATTGATTGAGACGCATATTCTTCATTTTCTTCGTCAGTTAACAAGGGTGTAACATGGTCCTTGTGCTCAACATTTAGGAGAACCCCAAACTTATTCATGATCCCGGCATGTATTATCGAATCATCAAGATTCAGGATATCTTTTGTAAATGAATAAAGAAAGTCGTATTCTACTATGATTTTTCACCATCCCATATCTTAATAAGACCAGATATAATCATTAATCCGAACCTTCTTCCAATTGTCTTTTTCTAGTCGTTGGAATAACCTTTTCCATAATTATTTTGTCGACGTCATTTTCTTCTATGTCCATGGCGATAAGTAGATAGTATTTTCGATTAATTGGAATTATTGCCCTATTCACGCTTTCATATTTTACTAGCGCATATTCCAATTCTCCGAGCTTGGGCTCAAATTTTAGCCTCTTCGTATGTCGGTCCATAGTATGTGAAGCATAGTCCTCATTTTCCTCCTTTGTTAGGAAGGGTTTCAAACCTTCTCTATATTTTTCGCTAATTTGAATCCCGTCTCCATTTGTAATACCTACCCATCTAATGGATTTATTTAAACTTAGCAGTTCATTTTCAAGTGCCTCCAGGAAGTCATTATTCGCTATCGTTCCTCCGTGAATGCTCATAACTAATTCCTTGTACGTAGTTCATATCTTATTTCCTTTGTGTTTGGCCTGCCATTGCAAGAGGATACATTTTCACTTATTATTAGAAACCTACACTTTCTAAAATCGGGCCTTCAGTAGGAGGAAATCTGCAGGATCCGAAGACTAGAGAGTGCACATAGGATGACAAAATAACTATATCAACTCCAAATGATATTCCATTTCTGTGAACATAATGATCTTGTCCCACGGTTATGGTCTAAAAGAGATTTTAACTGAGGAATTGTCTAAAATCGGATTGCAAGCCACCCTGGTAGACTACAAAAAACCTTTGTTGCCACAAATCTCAGAAGCCGAGATCTTGATAAATGGTCTAGGAAAGATCGATAAGGATGTAATAGACAATTGCCATAGACTAAAACTTGTACATCAGATAGGTGCTGGTACAGATAATATTGATATTGATTATTGTACATATAAGGCGATTCTCGTTGCAAATACGCCTGCTATTTCAATGCTTATGCTGTTAAAACAGAAACAGAAACGGTTGAGTATTCTCCGACATCACATAATAAGCAGAGCTCTGATCGTGTCAGTCATGAGCTTCTGCAAATCACGTTGGGTTATTATTCCCACATATTTGTTGTCTTGCTTTACCAAGAGTCTTCGAATGTTTTTCTTTATCATCATCTGTGCTGCATCTCCTAACGTAGCATCTTGTTCTACCGACAAAATAGGTGTACTCATTATTTCTTCAATTTTAGTAATTTCAGGTCTTACGCGTCGATAGGCAATAGACTTCAGTATATCTCTCTCCGTTATAATTCCAACAGGATCATGGCTCGAATCTGCTGTTACAACAACAGAACCAATATTCTTTTTTACCATAAGCTTGATAGCAGATTTAACGGAGAGACCTTTATCTAGGGTTATCATTTTTCTATTCATTGAAGCCTTAACTCTTACTGTTGGATTAAGGGACATAAGACAGGGAGGTTGACATGATTTTGACTATATTAATCTATCATTAGAAATTAAAAAATGGCAAAGTAATAGATCTTGCAGTTGCTTATCATGATTCAACTTATTATGATGTAATTCATTCGTGTCAATATCCACTAACCCGGATCGACTTCGAGCCTGTACCTACAACGAATCATAACTGGTGCTTTGACTTCAATTACGAATTAATAATTCTACTCCTTCTGGATAAAAAATACCTTTAGAGACAGGGTTAAAGATCCTAATCTGCTATCTTCTATGTATCAATGTATCACCAAACCAATATTCTGCAAATCGTTCATGTATTGTTTGTATATTTTGTGACATCATATTATCAGTAAGTAAGCTCTGTACCAAATTCTGATTCTTCATTAACATTCTAAAAATATCTTTGTCAGTAATTATACCCACAATTTTACCTGATTTTTCTTTATCAGATATGACGAGCAACCTTCTTATATTTTTTGAATACATTGTCTGGATTCCATCTCTCAGCGAACCATTCGAGCGTATGGTGATCAATGGTTTGCTCATCAATGCGCTCAATGGAGAGCTCAGGAGCCATGGCTCAAGTTTACCAAGAATACGTACCACGTCTCTCTCTGTGATGATTCCTACTGCCCTCTTATCTCTTTCATTATCTACAACAATAACACTTCCAATATTGTTTTCATCCATCTTTTTAGATGCAGAAGAAATATTTTGGTCTTGTGTGTCTGTTACAATATTGGTGGTCATAAAGCTGGATATGGATATTGAATCAATACTCATGTACCTATACTAATGTTTGAATTCCTTACCTATCTCACTTTCGGTTCCTCTTAATCATTGCAACCTCTAGATCAGATGAGTAAACTAAGATATAGGTCAAATTTCATTTTTGAAAATAAGTTATGACTTAAATGCAATACAAACCTCGAATTATACTACATCAAGTCGCTCAATCTGCACATAAACTTGATGGAATGAAGCGTCAATGTTACGACAACGCATTTATTTACCTGTGGATTTTAGATATGATGCTTTGTCTTCATCAGCTGCTACCTCTCACACTTCACAGGCTACGTCCCTCATTCTTGTTCCCCATGACGGTACTGAAATGTCAGAGAAGGCTCTTAAAAAGGCGGTGGAATTTGCCCAGGCGCTAAGGGCCAAGATCATTCTTCTACATATTGTAGATGATAGGATTGTACCACCAAGTGATACGATCGGCTTTGTGAGTGACGAACAACCTTCGCTGGAAGTTGCGAAAACGCAACTTATTAGAATTCTGAAACAGGGTGCTGAACTTATGCTTAAGGATAGGATGTCAAAGGTGAAACAGATGGGAATCGAGATTCGGTTCATGATGGGAGTTGGATCGCCTGCGGAAGAAATTGTCATTATTTCCGAATCTGAACGTGTAGATCTAATTATTATGGGAAGTCGACGTCTTAATGAGATATTCAAGAATGTCGCCCTAGGTAGTGTAGCAAGAAGGGTCTCTGAGATTGCGAAATGTCCAGTCATGATAATTCATTAACGCATGCAGATGTGGAGGACAATGTGCTAAATAAATGGGAAGACCATCGCTCTCTTGATAACAAATCAAAAAATAATTCGAGAATTAAGATCCCAATTACAAGGTCCGTGTTATCCACCAGAATAATCTATTTCCTATTTCGACAGAATGGATTCGGCACATGCCTACCAATGTCTAGAATGATGTCTTTTTAACCATACCGGCCATTTTCAGGTAAACTATCAGAATCGCATGCATTCGAGCTAAGGGCTTAAAAACCTATAAGGCTACTGCAGAAGCGTAATACTTTATGTAAGAACGAACAGATGGTATGCTAAGTTACCACATCTGATTTGTGATTTTTAATGAGCGTGATTAAAACATGAGGAGCAATCTATTCACATCATCAGTCATCTGAAAATCTTAAATTCAAACATCTATGTTAACTTCATTATCAGAAGTTATGTGTCATATCGTTACTCCATAAATTAAACTTAATGTCACTCACTCACATGTATGACAGTATTGTATGACTCAACGTACAATAAATTTGGAACAAAAATATTTTCTAGCAGAGCAGAGTTTCTCCAACTTGATATGAAGTGAGCGCTGTGCATGTTGCAATATGATATATTATTTTGCTATTTTACAATTATGATTGTGTGTCCACCATAGTGAACAAGCTTGGAAGACGTACTTCCTATTAGAAAACTTACAGACGATAGGTATTTGCCTCTACCTCCGACCACAATGGCATCCACATTTTCTTCACTTGCAATTTCTAGTATTTTCTCGGCTACATCTGTTCCTCTGCCTTCAATCACGTTCACTCTAGTAGATTTCAATCCTGAATCTTTTGCTTTAGATTGATATTCTTGGAGAATTCGTTGGCTGTCGTGTTTCAATTCGGTCACGATAGAGTGACCAACAGTTCCATATTCTTCAATTATATGCGCTATGAGCAAACTGGATTCAAATTTCTTTGCAATACCCACAGCAAAATTAAAGGCCTTTTTTCCTCCGTCAGAACCATCCACAGCCACAAGAATTCTGGAAAGCATCGCTTCTAATGATCGTTTATACTTATATTTGTGTTATCTAAAATCTTTCTTTTAGTCTATTGGGGAAGGATAATGTAGAAGCATATAGTAAAAAATAGTACTGGGGGCGCAGTTCTTGTACGTATGAAACCTATAAAAATAATAGCAGAAAAAGATACAGCTGAATGGGAATGAAAATATCTCATTCTGTGGCATTTAGAATTAATTCAGATTTATCTCAAGAATCATCTTTTTAGTTTCCTATTAATATAGAATAAAAGGACATTCCAATGAGACTGATGAAATAGCAAGTAAAAAGGATGTGCAACATCCTACATTTAATATTCACTAATAAGATCTGGGTTAATTCTTCATTTATAAGTAACTTTCCCATACGTGAATCATCCTTGCCGTCTTTGTTGAGTGGTCTATCATGATCTGGTAAATCTTGTTCTTTCCAGCTTGATTTTTTTGGACATTTATTTAGTTATTACCACGCCTACCAACCACCAGCAAAACTTTCAAGACTATAGATATCACCAACATAACCAAAGCAAAACCAAATGTAATTTTAACAACTATATTGTCCAGACCTAATATCTCTCAAGTTAACGCTGACTGCAAGCAAGCTCAGACTATTCTCCGCGTATTATCAGGACTTGTCTCGCTTAAGACAGCGATAGACAAGAAGGCATAATGTAATAGAAGGTCTGATGTCGAGATCAAATTTTTTCGAATTCACAATTCGGTTGATCAAGACTTGTCTATTCTATAGTAGAATTGGTTGGATCATTAAGTAGGAATAGTTGGTCGATTAGAAAGAGATAAATTATGTAAAACCATCACAACGATATGAAAATTTAGACTTAAATTTCCCTTATCGACCTTATTACTGTATAGCTTTTCCCCGTGACGGAAAGATGCCAAGCTCTTGCTAATGATCTCATTAGTAAGAACAAATTAGCAAGAACAAATCTGAGACAATACATGATGACATATCAAGTAATTTTTCATTAACAGAAAAGGATATCATTACTAGTGGAGACTATTACTTCTATAATTTTTTAAATAGCAAGGTAAATGAGATCTTGGTATGCTAGAAGATAACGATAGATCTTTCGCGATATCCACTCTTATGAAACATCAACATCGAACTGATAATCTAGAGGCTCCACTAGATCTGTCTTGTCATTATCTATTGTTGTCAGCTCTAAACCAATGTTATAGGTACCACTTTGATTGAATACAGGTCCGCTGATCATTATAGGGGAACCTGGGTCTGCAATCCAAGCGTTTGTAAGCACATCTTGGGTTCCTCCAATAACTGGTTTTGAGGAATCTCCGCCACCTTCGCCTTTGAACATCAATCTGACTTCACCATTATGATCGTGAAAGAAACCAGACAGTATGTGTTTTCCATCTTTAGATACATCCATTCTAAATGTCACATGTTGAATATTCATGTTCTTCCCTTCGTCAAGGAATCCGATCTTCATAAGTGCGTCATTGCCTTGCGTTATATTTGCCGGATCTGTATGCATATCTAATACCACTTTTCTATCTCCTAAAGCTGCGGCAGGAGGTGGTGCACCATGATGTTGCGCCTTAACTTCTGGGGCTCCCTGATCAAAGCCAAGAATGCAGCTTCCGACAAGAACGAAGGAGGCAAAGACGATGACAACTAATTTTCTGGATTTCATCTGACCGTCTTGATAAGTGTTTGCCAGAATATGAATCTAATAGTTAATTGAAATCGAAATTATGATATCCAAAGATGAACTGTGATTCAATCACTTAAATTCAACCTGTTAAATGGTTCTGGAGGGGGACACCCTCCAGCCAAATGAGTGTTTAGATTTTATTCACTTAGCAAAAACCGAACAAAGACAGAATATTAACCCAACCAAACTACCTGAAACACAGCCCATATTCGACCTTGCCTCAAGAAAAGCCTTCTTGGATAGCCATGAGAATAAACACGGTTGGGACAATGACGACATATGAACGGCTGACTAGAAAAGACAATTTCATGACTAGTTCTGCTTAGAGACCTCTTAATGCTATTTACCGTTCAAACCAAGCGTTAGTACGAATCACTTGAGTCTTCGAGAGCATTTTTACTCCATAACTTTGTTCTAAAATTACAAGACAGCTATCAATAATCGATGATATTCGACCAATTTGCTTTCGCAAAAAATCATTATGATCTTTTATTAGAGGAGCCCTGCTTCCGATCGGAACCGACATTTTTCCAATGAATAGATAAGTTTCATTATTAATTGCATTAATAATGTCACTTATCCTTGAACTATTTCGGCTAGATATATTTCATACCCAGAACATCTATTTCATTGATCGGAAGGAGGATTGCTAGATTGCCAGAAGTATAACTTTGACCATGGAAGCCTAACACATAATCGAATTAGTATCAACAACAGTTGGATCTATTTCTAGAAGTTATGTCTATTCGGTTCAATGACGATATATATGCTTCAGTTTACTCCCTATTGAATTGCATGCGGGATTCGCAAGAAGAAGACCAATAGCAGCTGCACAGTACTGCAGTGCAGTCGCCAGGCCTAAGTAAGACAATGCAGTATATACTACTGAGGAGAGATGCGAAAAGATGGCAATGTTAGTACAAGAATTAACACAGCGATACAACAAATTCACTGAAAAAGTCATAGAATTCGTAACTGTCACTACAGCATTTGCAATGATGGCATTCGCAGCATGGCAGCTCTGGATGCAATATTTCGTAACCCAAGGAGGCGGCAAGTAGAATATGGCCGCCCCACTATCTGCTTATGTAACAACATAGCATATGCAACGATTACAACGACTATGACTATT
>JAATVP010000033.1 GCA_014523625.1 Nitrososphaerales archaeon TH5896 | reverse complement strand
TGTCAACTGAATACGTAACATATCCAGGAATAAATTCAGATTCTGAACTGAAATTAAAGAAAATGTTGGAACTCCAAAAGTGGATTCTTGATCCTGATTCTAGGCCCTATGAAATCAAAGATCCGCAACAACGGATCATCGCTCGATCCGCAGGAAGTGAAATTAATTCACCTAAAAGGAATCTTACCGCTAGGGAGCAAGTAGAACTTTTCCAGAAAATCTTAGACGTTCCAATGTAAATAAGCTAGACCAAATTTTTGCGCAATTGCGGATTTAATGAGTTTTGTTTTAGTTTACCCTGCATTACTTTCCAAGATGCTTTATCGGCATCAGTTGGTTGGGTAGTGAATAAATCATTCCAGCTACGAATCTCTCGACCATAATGGGATAATATTCTTTCATCTAATCGGGTAACCCTTTCCCCACCTTCAAAGGTAATGGTTTCTTCCTTAATTCTATCTATGACTTCAATAGATACCTTTACAATTCCCTCCTTACACATCTCGGCAATATGTTCAGGAGTAATAATATCTAGGAATTTGATCCCCAATTCTTAAAGATAAACTCTCCCTGCCTGTGGCGTAACATGATCAAGGTATTTGCCTATTTTCTCATCAGCTAAAATTTGTTTTTCATAACTGGAAGCACGATGACCAAAACGCAATAGCTCTATCACATCACCGTCAATCCAATCTTCATATGATGCAATACTTAATCGTCTGCCTGACTGAAAATCCTCTTTCTGAATAACAAAAGCTGTATTGCCATCAGTGTATTTGTGTAAGGGTTCAACATTCTCCTTGGTAAATGGAATTGAATAGCAATCATCAACTCGGTCAATATGACTGACAAATTTCTCCTTAGCATAACCCTCTTCAGCGTTTACCTTTATTTCATAATGAGGGACTGGGCGACCATACTTCCCTATATTCCCACGGTAGAAACTCTTTTCATTTCCCAAAGGATCCTGTTTGGTAACCGATTCCCCATAAACTAGAAACTCTTCCCCTTCCCTTGTGATGTATCGTTTCATCGATTGGATGTATCTCTTAATATCTTTCTCCTTAGTTCGTTTAGTTAATTCAGTCCATTTCGAATATGCGGCATCGTAAAGTTCTTCTGGATATGGAACCCTTAATTCTGCATAAGCAGCTTCGCCTTCTTTACTTTTAAAGAAATCACGCGGCATTCTAATTTACTATCATTATGGACGCAAAACTAATATTTATTCACACTTATGCGACATATCTAAGACATAGCTAAGCGTAAAAATGAATCACCCCTAAAAGTTTACGCTCAAATAATGAGACAAACGAGCACGATGATGGACCAAACAAAAAGTGTTCAAGTGGGACATTTAAGCACAAAAGTGGGACATCTAAAATTTGGACATCTAAAATTTATCTTTTCTACCAGTCGCGTCATTAATTAACCCAAATAAGTTGGTCAATAAATCATCATAAGTAAGAGTTTTATTATCACTATGATAATGATGAAGATTCTTCAATCTTTCTAAATTTGATTGACGAATTTGGATTTGAACGGAAGGGTCTTCGGTCTCCGGAAGTAGGATATTTTTATCAGGATAACGACTCAACCGATTCCCTTGTGCTTTCCGTCTCTTAATATTTTCTCTGCGAATTGCGATTTCCTCAGCAGAAAAACTCATAGCTCAAATAAAATTGAGGGGAGCTTCGATATATTTAATTCGCTTAATTTCAATATTAACTACGCCAGTTTTTAGGTACTTCAACTATGATATGATATTGTTTACGAAGTTACTCTCAATGGCCTGCCTATCAGACAAACATGAGTATTGTACTCTTAGTTTTGCAGGTGGCACAGGTTGTAAATGCAATTGTCACATTGGAGATCGATGATAGACGTTACTAGTTAGATACGAACGTTTTTTCACGAATGAAATCGATAGCGATATTGACAATGATGTGATCTAGATTGCTTCATAGTTAAATTCCACTAGTCTAGCTAGATGGCAACATAATACTCCAATAAAAAAACGTGAATAAGCTTGTAATGAGCCAGCGAAAATTGGTTTACATGATAAGTCTAGATTTTTGCGCTAGGCGATTTTCCGAAAAATGCTTTAACTTGAGGCCTATACAAAAAGTACACAATTGCTATATTGATTGCCAGGTTTATTACTGGTACGAAGTTTCCGCTCAAAATTGAGATAATAGCAACTACAATTCCTATGTAAGATAGAATTAATGTAATTGACCAGGCCCATCCCCTACCTCTAAACAAGCCATAACTGACAGCCAGATATCCGATCCCTATTGCTGTTAGAACACCGCCTATCGAAATAAATATTATACTTAATTCAGGAACAAGCGCCGCAATGCCCAAAAGAACAAGTCCGCCAACGATAGCAACCACGCCGGTGATAATAACCAGAATTGCTATTATTGTAACAGCAGGGGGTCGATGACTAAAAGAATTTCTTTCCGTATTAAATCATTGTTGGTCAATATTTGATAATTTAACCGTGTCGGATAAATTAGTTTTATTGTAGTAGTAAAATAAGTTAACATATATTGCATCTGAACAGAAGTGAATTTCATGGTGAAATACTATGTCAATCTATTTACATGGAAGTTTACACATTGAGCGGCAAACCTATATGGGCGAGTGTTATGTACGGAATGTACTCATCTCGCAAGTATTGCGTCAAACGTCATATTAGCAATTTATATAACGGCATAGAAAATATTGCCTCATTCATTGATTATTGCTGGCAGACGTCAGGGTGTCTACTTTCCTGAACAATTCCTAACTACTTGATTAAAGAAAACCAGACTGCAATGTCCCAAATTAGACTATTAGATGTTATAAAGACGAGTTATTTCGAACAACATTTAGAAAGAGCTTTAATTACTGTAATCGGCATATTAGCCATCAGGATTTTAAAGTTGATACATATACTATTTTATCCTGATAGTTTCTTTGAAAGGACATTATTCTCCTATTATCTGAAGTATCACATTTCGTTCTCTTTTGTTAATATCCATCTCCAGAACGACTATCTGTTGCCAAATTCCTAACATTAGAGTACCGTCATTGAATGGAATAGTCAGACTTGGACCAATCAAAGATGCTTTCACATGAGAGTGTCCATTACCGTCATGCCACATATTTTCATGCTGATATTCAATGTTTTCAGGCACTATTCTAGACAGCATATTAGGAAAATCTTGTCTTAATCCTGGTTCATATTCTATTGTTGTTACAGCGGCAGTTGAACCCGAAACAAAAATAGTAATGATGCCATCTTTAAGTTTTGACTGACTAAGTATCTTAGAAGTTTCTGGAGTGATATCAATTATATCGCCTTCACCTTTGGATCTTAAAAAAATAGTTCTAGTTAATATTTGCATCTATCTATTTCACACATAATTTCAGTAATAATCTTTATCATCAGACTACGAAGTAATTTCAGTATATGTATTAAAGTAAAAATGGAACATTTCATATTGAATCGGTAAATTAGATTTCAATTATGAGTTCAAGTTCGAACTGAAAATTTTAGATAGCTAATCAACATCATGAATATCATAATTGTCTGTATCTATAGTAAATTAACTATAAAGATTGGGATTATATTCTTAGAAATTACGGATCAATCGAATTAATTCAGACAGAAAGTGGAAAGTTAAGAGAGGTTATCATGCTTTCATCTTAATTTGATCTAGTTAGGATTCTAGTATCCTTACTTTTTAATATCTTTTAGATATTTCATTTTGATCAATTTCTTTACTTTACTTGCAGAATATCCATATAGATCTAGTCCTCTTATCCTTGAAACCGCCAAATCAGATCCTATTGAAATTGCGAAATCATCTAGCCAAAGGTTTTTAACATTATACTCTTTCATGGTGCGCCCGTGTTCTTTTATCATAGAATAAATATTTTGTGCAGCGATTTTTCCATGTTGTTCTGCGAAATACGCTGTTGTTGGTACTGGATATCCTTTATTGTTAAGTATAAGTGCAGCATCACCTAATACGAAGATGTTCTTTCGTCCCTCTGCTTGTAGAAATTTATTGACTACTACTCTTCCGTTGTAACCTGTTTTAAGTCCAATTTGTTGAGGAAGAGGTAGAGCAGTAACACCTCCTGCCCAAATTAGCATTGTAGTTTTTATAGTTCTACCATTCTTTAGATATACCAGATCTGGTTTGACTTCCGTAATATAGTACTCGTCGCCTAGTAATAAATCAACATCTAAAGCCTCAAGATATGCTCGTACCCAATTTTTGGTACGAGCAGGAAAACCAACCAATAAATCTGTCGATATTAGTATGACTTTAATGTTACTAGCTTGTTGATTCCTCTTTTTAATTAATGATGCAATTTCACCGGCGACTTCAACTCCAGTCGCGCCCCCGCCTCCGATGATTATGTTTGTATTTTCTACTGGATCAATCATATCTTTTGATGATAGTCTTTCGGCAATCCTTTTTGCATTTTCTACACTATTGAATTGAAACGAATATTCTCTAAGTCCAGGGATATTAGGCAAGAATGGTCTGCTACCCAATGATAGAACTAAGAAATCGTATTCTAGCAGATATGAAGGATTAACAGTATAAACCAATTTTTTATCTAGATCAATATCAACGATATTGGTTTGAATAAAATCAATTTTCTTACCCCGGATAATATCTTTATAATAAATAATTGAGAATCCACGTTTAGATATGATTTCTGGCAAACTTGGTAGTAATGTATGATATATATTTTTATCAACTAACTGAATCATTGGATCATTCTTTTTAAGTAGCTGTTCTAACCCCAGAGCAGTTTGAATACCAGCATATCCGCCACCAGCAACTAAAACATGTACACTGTTACTTGCTAACGACATTAATTAATGATATCAAATAATATATTTTCTCTTATGTAAATGATATTATTGATATCGAAATACGGGTACACAAATTACATTATAATCTCAAATAAAATTTAGATTTTTAAATCTAATGATAAGAGTTGTTCATAATTTATTGGCATTGCTTCATTCTAGGCCTGTTATTACCAAATACCACGTTTTCACAATTTCGAAAAAGTTATTCCCAACTGCTGACTTTAACGGGTATTAATACCCAAATTAAAAATTATGATAATAGTTCAATAATGATACAAAAGCGCCACTATTTTTAGAATTGCAGGTCGATTTCTATTGGTTCTTTGTACATTTTCATACAATCTGTTATCTTGTATATATATCTTCTATAAGAAACGCATTCAAACTGTATTGCATGGAACTTAAATACACCGAATTCATAGAGTACATTAAAAGGTGAATTTTAGAAGCACATATGTATGAAGATATGTGCTAATGAGAAACGCATTGTCTCAACTTCGAAGATAATATTATTGATGCCAAAAAATCAAGGATTCTCTAAATGCGTCCAGGCAATCATCAAATGAAGTTGCTTCTTTATCTAATGATCTCTCCCCGTTTTCAACTGCAGTGCGTAGGGCAGTGATTAACTTGTAAAACTTGGTATAGGATGACTTTGCTTCTCCTTCCTTCCTGCTGACATACTGAGCACAATACTTTTTCTCTAGACATGTATCTTTGGCGATTAAGTTCGTTCAACCTCGCGTCTAATGGGACATGAGAACTCATATTCTTGAGCTGCTACCACATATTAATAAACTAGAAAGCTGACAATGAATACATTTGATGCAGCCGCTGTTGCTCCTTTACCCTAAATTTGAGTACCTAAAAAATAGGGTAGATAGAAATTAAATTAAATGGAATTAATTAGGTATAGAAGTAGAGGTATAGAAGTAGTATCATATCGTATAGAAGTATACCATATGATATGATAATGAAGATACTTCAATTAAATTAATTAGTTTAATTGGCTAACCAATTCTGTGGTTATTACTGGTCTGCGAATGTTTTGCTAGAATTTTTACGTAGGCCGGTAATAACCCCGTAACTAAATTTACTCTATAATAATTTATAATAATTTAACTAGCCAGATTGTAGAAGTATCTTCTACAATAACCTTCCTATCGTCGATTTACTGCAATTCTTGGTAGGATAAATTGAGGACATGGGCTACCCTTTCCATGTAATCAGTAGGTTCAAACTTTGGATTCGGTTGAGGGAGATAAATGGACTGGTCGCCTTCTAATGTACGTTTGTCATATACTTTATCTGATAATTGGTGAAAGCGCATTTCGCAGTTAAAAAATGGGGCGAACTACATGGCTGATAATATTCTCATTAGTCCTTGTGATACTTTCAAGAACAAGAGGGTTATAGTTGATGGAGTCCATCGAGGAGCCGTCATGTCAGGCGCATGTTCGAAAGAAAGTGATTACGTTAACAGATAATTTTATGATCTAAATAGATCGTTTTACAAGAAAAAATAGGCTAGGAATAAGGTTTTGTTGACGTAGAAGTAACTAATCCAACACGCTGATGCTTCAAATACTGCTGTTTCTTCATTTTCGTAGGAATCCTTCCCAGGTCCCGTCGAGAGGTTTTGGAGTGCCATCTTTCAATATTTCTTTATTTTGGTTTGCCCTATTTATCAACAAACTGGAATGCTTTCTTCATTATTGAAGCATTTGATAACAAGTCAAATCCTTCTCCATGTCAAATCCTGTCGCGAAAGGCGTTGAAGATATACCATCTTCAATCTGGGGTACATGTAATGTCTGAGATAATGACTCATTTAAAAAAAAGTAGTTAAGTAGCTTTATCGATCTTGAGAAAAATTATATGATTACTTTCATGGCCTAAATATATGATTACTTTCACTCAATTCAGATAAAGCAAGATAGAAATCAACTATTATGCGCAATGAAAGGGTAAACAGGCGTACATTTGCAGTATCAACCATAGCAGCAATAATGTTAATTGCAACCATGACCTCGATGTCGACAACCGGGAATGTATTTGCATCAGATAGAAATCAAGTAACTTCACAAGTCAATGATTGTGCAAATGACAAAATGCCTACCAACGTAGGATGTCAGACCATAGACTCACAAATTCAAGGAGATAGGAATTCTGTAGATTTAACAGCTCAACAGAAATTTCCAAGAGTAACTTCTGAACCACCAGTGGATCAAGGATTTACCATTGAAGGATCAGGAACGACAACAGGTGCATCATTTGAGTGTACCCCGCCTATACCTAGTAATTTGGCAATTTCAATAGTGTTCTCGGCACAAAGTGATGGAGATGTTACTGGAACTTATGAACTCAGAGGAGGGGGATCCATTTTCACAGGAGAGCTTACTGATGGAACTACAGATGGAAACACCTTTACCTTAAGCGGTGTGGGTGAAATAAGCATTTGTACCCCACAAGTTGTTGACACCGAGGTTACAATAAGTGGGGACTGTGGAAACGGTGTACCATTCACATACAGAGATGAAAGTGCAGAGGGAACATTCACAGGCGACGTAGAATGCACTCTAACATAGGTTAAAACAGACCACAATTAGGCTAAAAAGCCTAACTAAACTTTTTTTTGATAGGATTTTTGGATAAATAAGGAATGTCTGAAACTAAGTAAGATTGTAAAGCCAGGATTCAGAGCGGAGTCCGCATATGGAGATGATACATCTGATAACGTTTCTCCAACCTGGTTTTGGCTCTTCAAACTTTGGCGTCTCCAAAACCCAGTTAGTAGACGGCTCGTATGCTGAGGAATATCCTAGGCCTGACTTTAATGAGATGATAAAGATTACTTTTGCCCTGCTTGAGAAGGGCAGATTACTTCTGGAAACATTCTAGTGGTTGATGAGGGTAACAATCGTATACAAAAGTTTGACAGTAATGGAACTTTTATATCTAAATGGGGAACACCAGGCACTAGTGAAGGTCAATTTGAAGAGCCCACTGGTATCGCCGTAGACTCTTTAGGCAATGTGTATGTAGTAGATCGTGGGAATAGCCGAATACAAGTATTTGCTCCCAGTTGAATCCAGCCTAAAAAAATGAAAAATATATTCTAGATACGCTTGATGATAGGCAACAAGATATAGTACCAGAATGAGAGTCCAAGCTTACGGGCTCGTAAAATCACGGCAGTACTCTCTCCCGGTCTCTAAGTTACCGCAGAAAATATTAAATGAGTTCAATAATTAATTCAAGTTGAGTCTATTTCCAGAAGAAGATGTTCTTACGAGAGAAATTGAGACATGGAGCGGCTTCAAAGACAAACTTCCATCAGATGAAGATAAGGCAATTTTGACAGAGCTACTAAATGATTGTTATCAGTACTCGCTTGCAATAAATAGTCAAGCAGAAACACATTCATTCTCGTCAGAGTCTTTGATCATGGCTTTGCTACTGACACAACATAAACTCATCGATCACTTGAAATCAATGATAAAATCTAAGCAGACAGATGAATAGACTAATTTATCTGGATTCTCAAAAGAATTTGGATGAAGTTTGAAGACGACGATAGACCATATGACCAGTAAGTCGGGCAAACTTTCTTTGTATAATTGTGATACACGTATTTAATCAAGAACCCATCTAGTCCAGTTATAGCTGCTTCGATATCGGTTAATATTACTAAGACAGAGTTAACTCTTGGATGCTTAAGTTCAGCAATTTCTACTTAAGATCCCATTGAATCATTTCTAATTTATTTTAATACAACCAGATGCATAATTTCCCATGCGTCGAACTAGCACCAAGTCACCCAAAGCCGGAGATAAAGAAAGAGTGAAGTCACCGTCCGCTGAAGATACTATGGATTCTACGTCGAAGAAGAGAGTAACAAAAATTAAGCGTCTTTATGAATGCAAAACGTGTGGATTGCAATTCGATACTCGTAAACAAGCTTTAATACACGTATGCAAATATAAGAGAATTAAAGCTTAAATGGATTTGATCCGATGATATTTTACATAACTGATCACGGCGAAGACTATAACAATCACAAATTCAGTGATAACTTATAATGAAAGTACAATATGGGTTGGTGAGATGAACCGCTTAAACATATGGGTCGTAGTCTATCGTTTCTTTTGATGTAAAACCAGTACAATCGACTAAAAATGTAGCAAAGTCCGTTCTCCAACCAGTCCAATTGTTTGTGATACCATTATCTAGTCTATAACACTCACCATCGATTTGACCTGCCCAAATCATACATTTGTCATCATGCCGCGCTTGAGATGTATCAGTAGTTAACATGTTCGAAGACTTAATATATTACTATCTAGTGCCAGAGCATAGAAAAAATGTATTGTTGTAGATGTAACAAATACAAATCCAAGATAATTATAAATGACAAACACTTCTGTGGAAGATGTTCCAATGTTATCGCTTACCGTGGACTAAAGATAGCACATGGCATGACCAAATGAAAGAATAATTCGTATAATTAAAATGGGCGTAATCAGCAAGTGCTGTACGAAAGGGGATAGCTCCTGTTGCTACAGCTTTTCATGAATGTTTTCATCATTTTTATTAGCCGTAAGAGAGGCTAACTCAGATTGTATCTTAACTAACAATCTTATTATTTTCTCGTAGTGATTCTTTATGAGCAGATTCATTGTCTTGCTATGCAACTCAGGAAATGCGTTTTGAGATTCCCTTATCCTAAAGAGTGCAGAATCAATCTTGTTTACATAGAGAACACGGCTTAGTCTAAGCAAATAATACTCTGCTTTTAACAATATAGCCTTATCATTCTGTGAAACATCAGTGCGTGTAGCGAACGTCGATAGTACTCTCTTTTGCTCCTCTATATCTATTCTAACCTTAGAAAAAAATTCTTCGGACATAGGCTATTTATTTGAACAAGATGATTCAACTATTTACCTAGTTCGTTTCTGAGGTTTGAGGTCTTATAAAAAGAAGGATGAAAAGAATGTAGAGAAATTTAGCACATTTAATATACTCGTGTCACACTGAATCCATGGCTTCCTTCGTATTTGTAAACTGGTTATTCTATACTGAATGAATGTATTTTGAAAATCTAAATAACGACAAAAATCATGCTCATATTGTCGTCCTCAGCAGTGATAAATAACTTGATAAAAAATGGATGTGTCTTTGTGACTCTATTTATATAGGCTCTTATGGATAATCATGGAAGCTTATGTTTTCATACCTGGCCTCAAAAAAATCTATCTTAAATTTAATTCTGTTAAAAATTCAACTTTATTTTCAATATGGTGCCTTCGTTAAGGTGTACTGGCT
>JAATVP010000265.1 GCA_014523625.1 Nitrososphaerales archaeon TH5896 | reverse complement strand
GAACTGGCCATGAAACTCTACAATATCATCTTGCCATATTTTCTTTAACGCTTGTACAAATTCATCTGCTCTCCTACCTCTATCTTTAAAAGGTATATTCGATGCTTGATATTCATCCTTTGACCATCCGATACCAAGTCCACATATAGCTCTACCATCTGAAAGAACATCCAGCGTAGCAAATCTTTTTGCCAATACTACAGGATTGTGAAATAACATATCAATTACTGAAGTGCCTAATGCTATCCTTTCTGTCTTACCGGCTACAAAGGTAAGTGTTTCTAACGGATCAAATACTCTTTGATAAAAAGTGGGCAGGCTTCCATCTTCCGTGGCCGGATATGGTGTCTGTGGATTTATCGGCCAGAGAAGCCTTTCTGCAACCCACAACGAATCAAAGCCTTCATTTTCAGCACCAACCGCTATTTTTTCTATATTCTCTTTTGTAGCCTCAGTGCTGAGATGAGGTAATACAAGACCAACCTTCATAGAATTTACTTCAACTATTAGTTGTAATTCTATTTAACTTTTGACTCATAAAGCTGTGTTTGAATTAGAAGGTAAAGTACAAACTCAAAATGAGTCATAACTCCTTCCATTTTGCTGAGTTAATCAGATGGATATTTGCCGGCCGAAAATGATAGTGTATTTGAGGTTCTCTGATCATGTTGGCGATTTTCACTTTTAGGTGCATCGTTACGAATTCTAGGTCAAGTTTAACTTCGGCATTCTAGGCTTTCCATCCTTAAAGATGGTTCTAGGCATATACTTCATTGAAAAGGATGCCGCGCTAAGCAAGACTGGTTCAAATCCTTTACCCAAATCTGTCAGGCTATACTCTATCTTGACAGGGTATTCAGATACAATTTTTCTCCTTACTATTCCTAGGTGTTCCAGCTCACGTAACCGTTCTGTAAGAACTTTTGGAGATATACCCTCTATATTTTCCATGAATCGATTAAACTGTTTATGCCCTCTGAGTATTTCTCTTATGATTAGGACTGTCCATCTTTTTCCAATAATTCTAAAAGTCGTTTCTATTGGGCATGATTTGAGTTCTGGCATATTATAGACTGTTTCTATAATAGAACACACGGTATCTGTCACTTATCTCATCACTTCCAACTTGGTAACTAACTATAGATCTGGTTACGTGAGACTTATAAACTATACTTTTGATATCTAGTATGTTAATGAATCCTTTATTTGAAAGCACGAAGCAAATACAGTACAATAAGACGACTTCCATTCTAGTTGCTGTTCACACTTGGAGAGTCATAGGCCTCGCCTTTCTTTGGGGAGTGTCCCAAGGAATCTTACCACCAGCCTTTGGCATACCTGCCGGAGTCGGAGACGTAATGATAGGAGTGACAGCAATTCCTTTTGCTTACTTCCTGAGAAGAGGCTATAGCTGGTCCAAATACGCTCTCATAATTTGGAGTGTCCTAGGCATCGCAGATCTAGTCAATGCTGTAAGTCTGGGATTGATTACGGCCCCAGTATTTCCAGGTTCTACGATGACAACATTCCCATGGATTCTAGTACCCACTGTGGGCGTTCCACTTACTTTGCTACTGCATGGAATTACCCTTTACCGCCTACGATATACAGGAACTCTTTCTCCGACCTGAGTCAAAAGCTACTCAATTCTTTTTTTTGGTTTTCAACCCTTCTCTCGGTCAAATGTGACAACTTACTAAGGAATTATCTTAAATGGTCCTGTCATATTTGGACGAATTTGTTCAAACTGTGTTTTTCATTTGCCATATAACTCTTGTTTGCATGCTATCGATTACTAATGATCAAGTTTTCCGAACTGGAGATGTGTATCATGCTAATCTCGTAAGATCACTTGAGGCATAGGATATATCTCAAATTTAAAACCCACATCAGCTTCGATCGCAGGGTCATGAATACCATACTCATTGACAATCCCTTCATTAGCAGCCTCGACGATCGCTAAACCGTATGTTCCCTTTGGATCAGCGACGGGCCCGAAGAGGAGTACAATTTTTTTGTCAGTCAATTCTTTCCAATATACGACATGCTCTTGCATTATTTTCATTTCCATGCTTGTTATGTCTTGGGGAAATGTCGTACGAGGAGAGATTAGTTTGTAAAGAAAGTAAGTCATACAACTCTAAACGTTATTTTGATATTTTAAATCATTGGATATTGATCGGGTAGATTAGAGGCAACTCCCAGGATCCGATTATTTCAGAATCTATTTATCATATTTCATGAAATATGCAAACTTATCAGTGTGTCATGGTTTTGCTGCTTTAATGATGCATTGAAATGAATTTTTAAAATGTGACATGTACAGGAAAGCTTTTTGTAATAGGTTATCGCAATGAGGCCATTGCGTCAACTCTTGCTTTCCTATGCGGTAAACAATAAGTGTAGTGATTTAAGGTTCTGAGAAAATTACTTTAATTCTTGAGAAACAAGACCGAAAAGTTGCCAGTTTTAGAATTTGCACTAGTGGATTAAACTACAAATATGATTATTGTTTTAGTCTTTGACATACCTAATATTTCCATCTGTCGATCTAGATTCTGTTTTTATTTTAATCACTAAAGTATTACTCGCTCTATTGAATATTCTCTGCCGCTTTTCATTTGTAAAAATCCACCCGAGAATCACATCAAAAGGAAGTAGGAAGGCCTTTCCAAAAGCTGCTAGTGCCACCTTTTTTCCTTGTGCACCTGTTCCATCTAGATTAGTTGTCTTTAGATTCATTACCTTTTTTCCAAGTGATTGCCCTGTTCTTGATTCAAAATACGTCCAGTATAGAAAGAAGACTAAGCTTGATATTAGATAGTGGTAGGATTGTGGTCCTCTATACTGCTCATCAACATCCTCAGGTGCATAATACATCCAAAATGGAATAGACAATAGGACGAACAGAACTGCTAGACCAATTGAAACAATCACAAAATCTATAAGCCAAGCAACGAATCTTTCAGTCCACCTAGCTAATATTATCTCACTTGGATGTACTTCATTTGATGATGACTCACTCATTGCTGACATATCTGCTTCTAATACGTATTAATCTTTGTAGTTATAGATGTCTATCGAACTTCTAAAAAAGATCATAATCATTAGCGTAAAAGTATCGAATTCTAATATTGAATGCATTTTGGAGATAAGTTGACTGGAATAGAAGGACACACTGCAAATAGTCGAATCTATTTCAGCTGTTATAAGAACAGCAATTTATGACAGTTAGGTAGGATTTCACTAGGTCTAATTCCGAATATGTGTCGAATATTCAGGGATATTAATCAATCTTATCCCTAAAAAATTCAATAAGTATTACTCTTACCATTTCAGAGACAGTTCTCAGTTTGCGTGAATCCCTTTCATATTCAATTGCTGAATATAGCTCATCTGATACTGACACTAGGATTTCTTTGATATTTATTGATCTCACTTGCTTTCATAAGAATATTCGTAAATCAAGCTACCCCTCAAGTTAACCCTGATCCTTAGTCTAATTTATTGTCAGCCTGCTTGATCGAAATATAGTTACCAATGAACTAGGATGAAAAAAGAAAAGTCATTGAACAGTTACTATACCCAATCTGGCTAATTCAGCCCCTATACCATAGCCAACTAGTGCTATTCCGGTACCCAGTGCTGCCATCTCGATTCCGCCTTTTATGATGCTCATTTGCGCTATACGAGCCTTTATTGCGCCAACTATGAAAGAGGAAGTAATACTGATCAAAATTGCTATTATGATAGCCGTACTTGATGACATGAGTCCAAACTTCACCACAAAGTACGGAAGAATTGGAAGAATTCCACCAAGCAAAAATGAACCAAACATAACTAACGCACCCTTCAAAGGGTTTCCTAGTATCTCCAGATTAAGGCCCAGCTCCTCCGTAAGCATAGTCTTAAGCCAGACTTCTTTGTTAGAAGTAATTTTATCGACTACACTTTTCAGATCCGCACCTTCAAATCCTTTCGATTTGTATATTAGTTCAATCTCTTGTCTCTCTTTTTCTGGGGTATTCTCTATTTCAAACTTCTCTCGCTTTATTTCTGATTCCAATATTTGTCTCTGAGACTTCACCGCAAGGTAATTTTGTACTGCCATGGCCTTTGCACCTGTAAACATTCCTATGAGCGCGGCCAGAATAACAATGTCAGCTGCTATTATTGCTCCCCCAACTCCCGCTATAATTCCTAAAGACGTGTTAACTCCATCCCCGAATCCAAATACCAGATCTCGAATGTAATTGCTTTCCCTGATATGAGGTTCGACATGGATTGAAGACTTAGACGATATCATATGATATTATGTAAATATGAAAAAAACGTTATAAAAGGTTACAGAGTCAAGATTAGAGTTTTCATTTGTTAACTTGAATAGTCTCCTGGTGTCATATTTTGCAACCAGTTCCCACTTAACACGAAGCTATTTGAAAAGAATAATGCTACAATTGTTTTTGTTATGAAAAGTGAGAGAACAATATTAGAGGATGAAGCAGCAGCTTCAGGAAGAAGAACTATAGGGTACAAATTTAAATAATTAGCCTATCGCTATAGCAGTTTTGGCGCTAATCACAGATGGCGCGCAATAAGCGGGGACAGAAATGACTAAATTCTATCGAGTAATAAGGAAGACCCATGGAGTACCTCACTGATATGGTCACTTCGGTTCCTGAAGGAACTAGCCCAACCAAAGTTGATGAGTTACGGGCAGCGGAGGCATTGCGCGCCGCTGAGTTAGCCAAAGCTGGCCATTTGATCAGGCTATGGCGACCGCCACTCAAACCAGGCGAATGGCGCAGTCTCGGACTGTTCCGCGCTACCAACGAAGCTGAGCTTCGCCAAATACTCGACTCGTTACCCCTTCATATTTGGATGAAGGTCTCCATTACTCCGCTAACTCCTCATCCTAATGATCCTGGGTCTCGCTCCTCTCAAGACATGGATCGCCCTTAGATCTGGCGACGTTTGCATCGCTGCCCCACAATATCTCCGGTGAGGTAAGCAACGACCTACATTTGCGGCAAACAAAAATGTAATTGTTTGAAGTGTGTGAATGAAATACAATAAGGGACTAGAGATTGAGACACAAGGAGCTGCTTTGGATACCTTACAACTATGAAGTATTCGCGAAGCATGCTCCTCATATAGAAACATTATCCATAAATCGGAACCGGGTGACAATAAAAGATAATAGTGATATGATCTAGAATTTTCGTACATATGCGTTCAATACAAGTTTCTAAAGCTAATGGTCCTCTTGAAATCGTAGAAAGAGATATTCCAGAACCTGGGGCTAGACAAGTTCGTATCAAGATACAAGCGTGCGGTGTATGCCATAGTGATTCCTTTACTAAAGAAGGATTATTTCCAGGTATTCAGTTTCCAAGGGTTCCGGGCCATGAGATTGCAGGGGTCATAGACGAGGTAGGTAAAGACGTCACTCATTGGAAACTAGGACAGAGAGTAGCTGTTGGTTGGCATGGAGGTCATTGCGGTCATTGCGAATCTTGCAGGCGTGGAGATTTTGCTACTTGCAAATACCGCCAGGTACCTGGAATTTCATACGATGGAGGTTATGCAGATTATATGATTGCACCTATGGAGGCTCTAGCATCAATTCCTGAGCAGCTTTCACCTACGGAAGCTGCACCTCTTATGTGTGCTGGTATTACTACATTCAATGCTCTTCGAAATAGTGGAGCACGTACAGGCGATGTAGTCGCTATTTTTGGAATGGGAGGACTCGGACATCTTGGAATTCAGTTTGCTGCCAAAATGGGTTTTAATACTGTAGCCATTGGACGAGCAAGAGACAAGGAAGAAGAATTGATGAAGAATTTGGGTGCAAAACAGTATATTGATAGCAAGTCACAGAACGCCGTTGATGAACTTAACAAACTAGGAGGAGCTAAAGTGATACTTGCTACCGTTCCAAGCGGAAAAGCAATGAGCGAGATCCTAGGGGGTCTGGGCGCCAATGGGAAGTTTGTCGTAATTGGAGCTTCTGATGAGCCAATTCAAGTGCCTGCATTTCTAATGATATTAGGAAATAGATCATTAGTAGGGAGTGTGTCTGGTACGCCAATCGACTCCCAAGATACACTCTCATTTAGTGTTCTCTCCAGTGTAAGGTCTATGAATGAAGTCTTTCCGTTAGAACGCGCGGCGGAGGCATATGAACATATGATGAGTGGTAAGGCTAGATTTAGATGTGTGCTAACGACTGATAGTTAGATAAAGCTGATTGCCACAACAAACCTCGATATGTCGTACGTCTGGGGTCAAGGTGCTCAACACATAGTAAATCAATAAATTATTATAATTTGTGTTATAAACTATATTAGATATGTCCAGAGAGATGAAGGTTAACGACAGTCCTAATCATTTTATGGTCCTAGATGCAATTGGTCGAGGCATGACAACAACCGATAAAATAAGTACAGTGACTAAACTTGATAAAACAGAGGTTGAACTGATCCTTAACGATCTTGCTGTCCAGCGCTTGGTGAACCGGACAGAAAAAAAAGGCTTCTTAAGGAGAAAGATAGAATTCACGATTAATGAAACTGGGCATGCATTGTTGAATTCGAAGAAGCGCGAGTTGGAGCAAAAGACCAAGGATATTAAGCAAGCCTACGGTAACGGTAACACTGCTCAGTTCAAGTCATTTATGGGGACAGATAGGGCCTGGATACCTTTCTTGTTGTTTTCTGGTTTACTTGACGTCGTGTTCTTTGCCTCAGCGATGTCATTTCTGGGGTTGGCAATGAGTCCTCAGGAAAGTTCAATGGCCAGTGATACTGGAGGGGCATCTGATTCTGCTTCTGATTCCGCCTCTGATTCAGATACAGCAGGTCAAGAAGACTCTGGCGCCGCTGACTCGAGTAGCAGCGGGGGCGGAGACTTCGAAGGTGGAGGTTTTGACAGCTCTGGAGGGTCTGGAATGGATTTCGGCGGTGATTTTAACTTTTAACAAACTATGGCATTTGCAGTAATATGTGGCTGCAAGCAGCTGGAAAGAAGGAACCTGTATTCATTTATTATTTTTTGTTCATTTCCATGTCAATTATAAGAAATGATTTGAAAGCAAAAACGGTTAGGTAGGTCCTAAGGTCTTATAATTTGAGATCTTATTTCATTGAAAGCATCAATTTTTCTTCAAGGTAGTTGAAAATAAAATAAAGTGTTCCATATTTCTCTCCTATTTTACTACTCATGTTTTTGTAACAAATCCATATCCAAGTCAAAGCCTTGTTTATAGCACATAGAATCAGGGTATATAGGAAATGATAAGTTGAAAAATATAATAGGATGAAGGAATGGCATTGGTTCACTGCATGCATTGAACCATTGCCTGATTATCAATTATACAGTTTGCCCCCATCCTCGTGCTTGATAAAGAACCTCCTGTAATAAACTCTGTTGCTTGAGCTGGATTCATTGATACACCCTCAGAGCCCATGTTTAATAATGACAGCTGCATCTCTGCTAGTTTTATTTGACTAAGTGCTGCCATCGTATCTCCTTCCATTATCGATGCATCAGCAGCCTCTAAATGAAACCTTGCTGATTCCAACATTGGAGCTGTCATATTTTCAACACT
>JAATVP010000264.1 GCA_014523625.1 Nitrososphaerales archaeon TH5896 | reverse complement strand
TTTTCCATTGGAGTTATTAAAGAAGTGAGTAGTTTGTATTTGAAGCATAAAGGAAGGCTAATAATCTGGCCCACCGATAAAATCAAGAAGATATACTTGAAGAACCAGGAAATTCGTGCCACGTTGGATCGTTACTGGGAAGCCACTATGGTTCATGATTTAAAGAAAGTGCATGAGTTTTATCATGATGATGTTGTAGTGGCTTAGTCTTCCTACTTTTCTTTACCGGTACCGCGACCTAATATCATTATCAACGACAAAAACAACAACAACCCCAACCGCATCAGGAAGACCTCACCCAGAAGCTGATCAAATATACCGAACTCAAAAAACAGGGAATATTAACGGAAGAGGAATTTCAGAAACTTAAGATGGACTTGTTATCAAGAATATAGGGTATACGCTGCAAGTAGATGAATAGTTAATTTTCTCAGTATATTTTTAAGAACCACTAAGTAGAACATCAAGAAGGTGGAGAGCGTGGAATCAAACAGCTCAAGGAGCATTACCCGGAAGAAGTTTCACCGCAACAGACGGGTATACTCCGACTCAGATACAGCGGGCAAGACCATCTAAAGTTGTTACAGGTTAGGCTGGCTAAAGGTAAAATCACTCCAGAACAATATCAAGCTTGCAAGTGCTGCAAGGCGCGCTTAAAGAAAGGATTTGCCTCGGATTTATTCCTGACACTTTCTCCTTATCTCGTGCCGTGATCGTTTTAGATCTTTTTTCAAATCTGAGGTATAAAGGGAGACAAAAATAGCCCTTGCCCATCTAATGTCGGCGTTGTAGTAACAGGGATCATAAAGAAAAAGTGAAATAAGAACGAGAACGTCGCGAACATTACGATTATGAATACCGCAATAATGATCAAGATCAAAACCTGGACAGTTTTCATGAGCTGACTATGAAAAGGCCTAAATATATAAGCTTCTTGGATGTTTAGTGGAATGAATGAATTTCAAATAAGATTTTAAATGACACTTGTTTACATTCACCAATATCATTATAGAAATGGCGAGTATGATGACTATTATTATAATAATACACGGAGAAGGAGAGGACTTTTCGATGACTTGTTTTACTAATTAAAGGGTGATCGCTACTCCTTTCCATACGAGACTTATGTAACCATATTATCGAATATAACAATGAAGATATAATTTAATATCGCTTAAGACTTTGAGCATATCTTATTTTAAATTCTTGTATTCTTGTTTAATGAACTTGAGTAATTTGTTTAAGGTTGCAGGTTCTCTGTCAGAGCTCATGACATATAATGCTGAATAAGCATTTGAAAATAACAATCTCTCAGTTGGTCCTAATTCTAACAAGTGTGCCACGATATTTGCGGAGTCCCAAGAATCTCCTGCACCAGTAAGTGTCTTAGGTCTGACCTTAATAGAGCTAACAAAAGATGTCTCTGATCCGTCAGACCAGGATGTTCCCTTGATTGTATGAATTTCAACTGACATTCTGAATTTAGATGCTAGTTTTTTTGCAGCGTTTTTTAAGTCATTGCCATTATAGCTATTTGGCAATAAAGAATAGAATCCCGATGCCTTTCCCAGGGAAAGTCAAAATCCTGTCCATAGAAAAGTCTGGCATTACTGCAATGGTCTTGCTGATGCTACCGTTTTTTAGGCTGTCTATTGTCCTCAATGCCCCGCCAAATATTTGAGAGGGAACTTATATATGGTTTTTTGCAAACCTATGTATCTAGTTGTAGAGTCTGCTACGGACCAAGCCTTATAGTAGACTATTTTGCTCAAAGTTAGTACTTTGAACAATTTAGTTACTGGATCAATACAGACAAATCGCAAACAGTCCATGCCTCCTTGATTTTGTCTCCTTCAAAATGAAAGATATCAACTCCTTGAGTCTCAAACTTCCTATGAGTGACAGGGAAGTCAGCAAAGTCCTTTTGATGCGTAGCTCCTAAGATTCATCTAATGGTGATTTTATTTTGATCTCCGAAATTATCTAGTACTGTTATTTTCATATCTGGAAACGCAGAAAGATCTTCTGCCACCCACTTTTTGAAGTCCTCCAGACCCTTAACCTCTTCACCCATCCCATGGTAAATTTAGGCGTAACGAAGTCCTCTGCTCCTCTGTTTTATGCTCATTAGATATTTCATCAACAAACTTATGAGCTATTGTGGTGTGTTGTGAGTTGGACATACCAAATAAAGATCAGATGTGACCAGTAAGGTTTGCTATCTATGTATTAAGAGTTTGGTCAAATTCTGGTTCAAAAAGAGCAAAAAAGAAATCTATAAGGCTGGAGTTAGGAAACGAGCTCGTCCATTTTCACTCAATTATAAGAATTAGCATTTTTGATATAATGCACTGCATAGTACAGATAAGGTAGACCGATAACTCACCATCTCAAGATCCCACGTCATATCAGAACTCCCACGATTAAGGCTACTACCAAACCCACGATTCCAACAATTATGAGCAAGTTCGAGCCTCCAGTGCTCCTTCGCATATTCTACAACCACATTTGCTTCTATTTAAAGTTCATTTCCTGTAGTATGACTGCGAAAGATTAGTAAACGAGGCTATTCCTTAACCAAGAGTGTTATTATTCCTCATAACTTACAACTTCTTAAAATTCCCTATCGGATCTTTCATCTAGGACTAATACAACCCCTGCAAGTTGTACAAATAAGGTTACAATATATTTCCTAGTCTTCTCATACAATGACAGAAAACCTTTTTAGTAAATCTAAATCTCTTATATTGATGGATAAACTAAACTATGCAGCAGTAGTCTATATTATCGCAGCTCTTTTCATTGCAAGTATTGCGGCATTGACTCCTGTAGCAAATATTGTAGCCCAGAACAATACCACAGGTACTAATGCCACAATAGCAGGAGCCCAGAATAATACCACAGGTACTAATGCCACAACAGCAGGAGCCCAGAATAATACCACAGGTACTAATGCCACAACAGCAGGAGCCCAGAACAATACCACAGGTACTAATGCCACAACAGCGGGAGTTGGGAATACTACACAAGCGCAAGGATCTACTCCACAGTTTTCTGCAAACCTCACCGGAGAATTGACCTTCCCGCCAACTGTCACGAATGCGACTGGAACTGGTGAGTTTACGGTTGTAGGCAGGTATGGAGATACCATGCAATATACTATCGATGCAAACAATATCGATAAGGTTACAGATGTATTTGTAGCAGCGTCCAGTGGTGGACGATACGTTGACCTAGTCCAACTTAGAAGCGGAGTCAATGAAGGCATAAGTGGTCCAATCAGTGGAACACTTGTTGAAGGTAATTTTACCTCTTCTGATTTCACCGGAAGGTTGAACATAGATCAGGTGTCTGACCTGGAGAAGTTAATTCTTGATGGAAACGCATATATTCGAGTCCAGACATTTGACGCACCATTAGGAAAAATCGTGGGGAAGATAACGCCAAATCTTCCTCAATAGTCCTCTTTTTATGGGTTTGCGGACAAAACTATTATGATAGGAATTATTAGATAGTGATAGATCAAATAGGTGAAAGTCGATAAAATTCTAAATAGTAATGTATTATTGAATGGTGTGATGAAAACAATACAACTTCAAGGCACAATAGTGTCTCAAAGTGATTCTGTTTTAGAATAGTAATGCAGGATTATATCTCTGTTCAAGGGATTTACTGTTTTATTATTTAGCTTGTGTGATACTCCAATAATAAGGCCATTGTCTCAATTCGTTATATCTAGAAAAGTAAATTCGATTACTACAGTTCTCAGCATTTATTAATATCCTCTAAAAATGTCACTGACACTCCTTGACCACTTAGTGAATACGCGATTGGCTAACCTGATTGCTCCTTAGTCCTTATTCCTTCATCTGTAGAACTAAACATGACAGTCGTTCCATACCAATGATCCCAAACGTATCAGCGACGATTACATTCGTCTAACTTTCCCTGCAATCTTGTTCCACACTCGTTAAAGCGTTCATAATCCTGATCCGACGTTCAAAAAAATGTCCATTTAATATTCAGGGGGGATAGGGTAAAATCCATTATCTTACAACCCCTTTCCTCTAATTACCTGCGTTCAAGCGCTCCAGTCAATAGGAATAAGGGCTTTTTTGTATGAGCGATAATTAAAGCTATCAAACTTTGACTTTATCAAGACTACTGATCGGGTAGCCTTTGTAGTTGTATCTTCAACAATAATCGGTGTATTATTAGAGACTTAGAATCTACCCAATTTACCTGCGAAAAGCCACTCGGGAATAAAATATACACGAATTTTTCTTAGCGGTTCGATGCAAGATTCTGATAGGGGACAATTCTTGTCCTAGTTAACTCATTTGGGTCAAAGTGCTTTTTCAGTCGGTCATGTTTTATAAAATAGCAATAAATCGAAAATACTTATAAATTATGACCCATACGTACATGTGGACTTTGAACTCAACTGATGACGACGGAATCACAAAAGATATAGTCGAAGATCGTGTGACAACCGAATCAACACCAACAACAACCACAACGTCAAGTGTGGATCCAAATATTCAACAAAAAATAGATTCAATAAAGAATGTTGCAATCGCAATTAGAAATATCTCGGCAAGTATTAGAGATACCGTACGAGCTTTACGTGAGAGCGGAGCGATTGATGAGTTGGTTGCAACGGTCCATGAAGCAACTATTACTATGAGAGATACCACAATAGAGATAAGTAAGATATCTAGAGATCTTAAGGAAAGGGGAATGATCAGGGATACTGCCAAGACATTAGATGAAACCGTTGCAGCAGCAAATGAATCAGCTGAGTCGTTCAGACAAACGGTGGAAGATATGAAAGAAGCAGCTCCTCAAACGGCTGAAGTAATAAAGAAAGCGACAGAGCGTGTAAAGACTAAAAAAGCAAGATAAGAGATATGAAGTAGAAGCTGCAATTGAAAATTTTAGCGAAGTAACTTTTTGTATCTTCAAAAGACGTTTATCATAGTATATGAAGTGAATTCTAGTCAGCACCTGACCGTTTATCACACTTTTCTAATTCTGTATTAGAAAAAGTTATGAATTCGACCGTATTTTATGCATTGAGCTAAATCACTCAGGTAGGAGCAGGTCCGTCCATATCTATCGGCTACACCACTAGCCTGCTACCTGCTATTTCAATACAGCACTAATACACGAAAAATTTGAAGTGTTTCCATAGTCTTCGCAGATAAGTTGCTGATTAGCATGTTAAGTAAAGATTGTATATAACATGTAAAACGGAAATTAACTATGTCTCAAATTTTACACGAATACGGAAAGAAGTTCAGTCAGGTTCGGGAGCAATATTCGGATGGGAATAATGGCAGATGCGCTATCGGTGTATTAATGAGCTATTTTGGTTGGGATGGTAAGCACCTTTTTGATACAACAAATACATTACAGTTTGCATTATATGCATTAAAAAGGTTGGGATCCACACTGATACAGTGATAGTATTAAATGGTGTCGGCAAGACTTTCGACGAGATAGAAGATCGTTTAGAAAACAGCAAAGTTGGTATCTCATCAATACGAATCGAACTTTTGAAGATAATATTCTACTACTATATAAAGAGTAATGAATTTTATGATTTTTTTCTGATAAGTGAGTAAATAGAATGTTGAGTTATTTATTAAATAATTGTAGCATGAGCAAACACATTATTATATTCATAGCCGTAGCTATAATCGGTTTTGCTGTTATCAATGAAAATATAGTTGTTACAGCTCAAACCAATTCTACAAACTCGGACAAACAAAAAATAATTGTGACGTGGCTGGAAACAAATGATACAAAGACGAGTGACACTCCAGTGATTCGTATTAGTAGCGAAGATTTTTGGAAGATCTTTGAGCCACTGCTTGAACTCTCAACAAATGTGACTTTGGATAGCTTGGAACTTTAGCCAAATTAATATGAGTCATTCTAATTTTTATTGGAGATCTATTCTTAAAGTAGATCAGATGGAGCTCAACAAAAAAATAAAATCATAAACGTGTTTCAGGGATTTAAATAAATGCTTACTTACTAATTATCTCCATCACCGTCTCCGTCTCCATCTCCATCACCGTCTCCGTTTCCATCATCTCCATCACCGTCGCTGCTTCCACCGTCACCTGTGGTTCCAGCAGCCGGCATACTCATGTTTCCACCAGTCATGTTTCCACCAGTCATATTTGACTGTGCATAAATAGTGGATGCAAGTCCAGTCACCAAAACTGACGCAACGATTGCGACGCCAATGGCTACAAATATTTGACTTATCATCAAATAGCAAATCAGCTTTATCATATATAACAATTTTGGCTAGAATTTGGCTAGAAGAAAGTCTCTTAGCCACAACAGTTTAATCTAATGTTGTAGAGTTAAATTAAACACTAGACATATCAAGACAGAGTTGATGGGAATATGATTTCCCATTGACTTCTGTTTTTATAAAGTTTTTTTTATTTTATTATATAAAGACTTTGCATCTCATCACGTTATGTATACCTGTTTCATGCTGGGCTAATTCTGTATTTTCTTTAAACTCATCTCCAATATATTCTGCAGCTTTCTTAAACAGTGTAAGGCATTTGATACTTCAATTTGATTAAGGGAGTAAGGAGTAAGGTACTAAAAGAACAACAACAAAAACCGAATAAAAATAAAAAAGACGAAGGTAGGGGTTTCTCTTTGACCCTATCCTCTAAAACTCATTCTTTTATCGCAGTTCTAGGTTGGCAACTGAGCACTGGGTATCTGGATCTGTCATCTCGGGCAGGCAAGCGATTATAAACATTTTCTTATTGTCTATGAGTTTTGCTGTGACAGCGGCTGACTTTAACTGCTGTACTATGTCCCCGCCACCTGCAGTCATGTTCCCACCGCCACCTGCAGTCATATTCCCTTGCGCTGATACCGCTGTAAACGTGCTACCTGTTATGACAACGCCCAAAGCCATGGCAACAACTATTCCTATTACAATATTGTTTTTCATCATGTGTCGATGGGTAACCTAGTATATAAACAAGAGTTGGGAAAATTGAGGACATCCAAAGTTTCAATTTGATTGGCTTGTCTGCATACTTTTGAAGGAAACTAACTTTCGTCATCTTCTATCATAGCAAGTATGTCATCTTGAGCGCTAACTAATGGTGAATACAAATGTTTTTGTAACGTTACCGGGCTGCCTATTCTCTGTTAAGTAATAAACAGTGACGGTCGCTGGAGTTTTCCCAGCCTTGATTGCTTGGTATATTGTCCCAGGAACTGGACCGGCCACTGTAACCTCTTCTCCTTGTTTTAATTCGAACGGGGATGAAGTAGCGGTGCAGCCTTGGAATTGATCCTGTCTTATAACCACATTTCTCATGAAGAACG
>JAATVP010000263.1 GCA_014523625.1 Nitrososphaerales archaeon TH5896 | reverse complement strand
TGTCTCGTCTTGTTTAACAGTAGTTTTCTTCTGTATTTTGAAGACCCACCAACTTATTAGGGCCCCAACGATTGCACCCAACACAATACTCAGATATGTACTTGATGCATTTGTCATATCTATACAGCCCCTAGTTATTTCCGGCATACAACCCCAGAGTGCAAGAACTTGTACCAGTATCATTTAATTCATGGTAGTGCTTGTTGATGCATAATTTTTTCTCACTGAGGTGATGAATCTTATAAATAGATAAAAGCAACCAAAGATTTAACCAATAGTAGCCAAATGACACTGAGTCTGAATTGTAAAGAAGCCGGCGATCCATAGCTCACATGATTTAAACTCAGATATCGACGAAATCTTAATCATACGTCAGTCTCATGTCGATGACAGTTATTAAACGTAACATTTAGTTTGGTTAACGTAAAATATATGAATTATGAAAAACTAATGAGGGGAATTTTCTTATCTAACTGATCACTTTGCTTCACTATTTGTCTCCCATATCCCAAATGTATTATTTTCTGTATCAAGACACACTGCAAAATAACCCATTCCTTTGACTGGCATTTTTGGTACTACTACCTTGCCTCCCAATCTTTCGACCTTCGAAGCGTACTCATCCACTGAACTTACGTCTATATAGGTTGTAATTCCCTGTTGTTGTGGATTTTGTCTTTTCATTAGACCTCCACCAATGGCTTTACTTCCCTTATCATCTGTGGTGGTTACCGTCCAATATTCCATTCTCTCAGGCATACTCTCAGCTCCAGTCCATTTCTCTATATTCCAACCAAATAATTCACCATAGAACTTTCTTGTTTTTTCAACATTGTCTGAGGGAATTTCAAAATGTACTATTGTTGGCATATTTTTTCCAAGTGAAAAAAGAATCTCGTACCTAAAATATCGACTTGGTATACAAGATATTACACAATTGTCAACGATCAGATCAGATCAGATGTTCTCCTCCTAATTCAAAGCTTTTCCGGCTCTTATATGCAAAGTATTATTGGACTGAGAGAATAAGAACGTTGAAGTTGGTATGAAATTCAAACCGAGGTAATGCAAGCACTACGTAAAGATTATCATTATTAATTAATTATTGTATGACGCCTAATCAACTAATTAGCCAATTGGCTGAATTAGGAATAAATTTTAAAGGCAACTTATAAAAACACATGTGGAAAGTATCAATTTTGTTTGTCTTGGTCAAACAGAATTTGTAAAGGAATTAGGAAAAAAAGGACAATCAAGTGATGTAACTGCCTATGACAAGAAAAAAGATGACAGGATTATGACATACATAATACCGTCAGGCTATCCCGATAAAATCCAACCATTAATTACCGCAGTAAATTTGGCAGAATATTCCATAGTATACGTTAACAAACTAGATAGATATCTAGGAGAACAAATAATAGCCTTAGATCTGCTGCACCTAGATAAAGGGTTTCTCTTACATTCTTACGAAGTCGATAATGAGAAACTTAAGGGTCTTCTAAAAAATACCGCTGCGTCATCATTCAAAGTTGAACAGAATATAGAGAGTCTTAAAGAAAGTATCAATTCCTTACCTTCGGTGAAAAGAGATGGACCACCAATTATCCATATAGATAATATATTTAACGTAAAGGGAGTCGGAGTGGTCGTATTAGGCATACTTAAACAAGGTGCCATCAAAGTACACGGTGAACTAATACTATTTCCTCAAAAGAGAAAGGTTACCATCAAAAGCATACAAATGCATGATAAAAATGTCGAAGAATCATATAGTCCAGCTAGAGTAGGTCTTGCTCTAACAGGTGTTTCTTATGACGAGATAACTAGAGGTGATATTCTATCTAATTTCAATCATTTTACTTCTGCAGATCAGGAATTGATTATGAATTTCAATAAGGTTCCGTTTTATAAGAATGATCTTTCAGAAAGTCACTTGTATCTTTTGTCCATTGGGACACAAATCAAACCTGCGAAGATAAAGAAATTAGAGAATGATAAACTAAAGATAATATCTGAGAAGCTATTTTCATTTAGAGCTAAAGATATTGCAATTCTTCTAAATCCAGATAGTAGAGATATACGAATAGTAGGTTCAGGAAATATATATACTACTGATTAAAATCAAGGAAAATATTCTTGAATAACCAAGAAATACGTGCCACCTTGAACTGTTCCTGGGATACCACAATGGCTCATGATTTAGAGAGTGCATGAGTTTTATCAAAATAATGTGTAGGCGAATTTCCGCAGTCCGGCGAGTTCGAGGAGAAGGAAATCTCTGAATAACTGAATTCGTTATCACCTATGATGGGCGTCCGGTCTATATAGTAGCTGTCATGGAATTCAGAGATGATAAGGTTGCACATGATATGCATTACTACGCAGATCCTTTCAAACCACCTGAATGGCGATCTCAATGGGTCGAGATGATCCAATGATAACTGAAGGGACGAAAAAAGTCAAAGTATACAGGTATTTCAACGCCAGAATTTGAAAGTGTCAAGCAAATCATTGCAGAGACATCTATTATTTGTATCCTAGTTGAAATACTGCATCCAATCCTCACACATACCAGAAGCTTTTAGGGAAAGTTTTATGAATTGCTACTGTTGTATGATTGCAGAATGACTGTTAAACCTATCCCTGATGGATATCATGCAGTGACGCCTTATCTCGTTGTGAAAGATGCTGAAAAACTAGTTGATTTCCTAAAAAATGCATTTGGAGCGAAGGAGATAGAACGTATGTCAATGCCTGATGGAAGCATAGGACATGCAGAAGTTAGGATTGATGACTCTATTATTATGATGGGTGATGCTAGAGAGGAAACGTGGAAAGCAATGCCATCCTCCCTCTATTTGTACGTAACTGATTGTGACGCAGCCTACAAAAGTGCTCTTGAAGCAGGAGCTATATCTTTGATGGAACCGAAAGACCAATTTTATGGCGATCGTAGTTGCGGTGTAAAGGATCCTGTTGGAAATCACTGGTTTATTGCAACACATAAAGAAGATCTATCCAAGGACGAACTTGACAGACGTGCAAAAGAATATGTTCAGCAACAACAACAGCAACAACAACAGCAACAACAACAGCAACAACAACAGCAACAACAACAGCAACAATAATAATAATAATAATAAATGACATTATTTCTGAAACCTGGTTCACTCGATGCGCGGCAACATTAGGCCAGCAAAGAAATAGAAATTAGCGAACATTGTACTAAAGATAAGTATCTGAGAAACTATTTTCATTTAAACCCGGAGATATTGAATTCTGTTGGATCCAGATAGTAAAAATATATGAACACTTGGTTTACGAATTATATGTGTATGATCTCAATATATGTTAATCGCCATGAGTTCGGTTGAAGGTTGATGAAATACCAGTAACTAGCACAGCTAATGAGTATCATTTTCTAAAATTGGATGCTATCATCATAAAAAATAGCCAATTCTATTTGTAGAACTAAATGACTCTATCTTCATTTCCACATCATAATAACTGCTTCATTCACTAAGTATCCTAACAGCCTCATGAGTAGCACTATGATTTGAATTATGAATCTTGCATAATGTAACTAACATAGTAGTCTTATTGGACAAGCCACTCATCCTGATTAACTTAAGTATTGGGATGTCCTACAACCAAGTCAAGGAGAAAAATGTTATGACAGTTAGCAAGGAGACGAAGAGTTTTGATATGCCTTGGGAAAAAGAATATGGTTATGCACAGGCGGTAAAAGTTGGAGATACTATTTACGTGTCAGGGCAGGTTAGTCATGATGACAAAGGAAATATAGTAGGCCGTGGGGACATGGAAGCTCAGATGCGTCAGGCGTACGAAAATACTCAGAAACTATTGACGCAGTATGGGGCTACACTGAAAAACGTAGTTGATGAGGTACTCTTTGTGACGGATATGGATGCAGCCTTTGCAGCGGCCGTTAAATGTAGACAAGAAATCTTTTCTGGTGCCCCTGTAATTGCAAGTACGATCATACAAATTCAGCGCCTTGCTTTTCCTGAGCTTATGATAGAGATTAAATGTGTAGCGAAGATTTAGAACCTACCCCTTCTTGAATTGTTGCCGTTACGGCATGTAGTGAAGAAATATTAGCTGATGTGTATGTCTCGTACGGTAGTTTAATCAGCATGCTGGAATCATGATATCCTCCAATACCCTCCATTTATGGTGCTTTGATTTCTCTTATGCTGAGATTCTTGAAATCGAAAATTAGATTATCTGCTCTAAAAGTTGCAGTAGGTCCGGAATTAGTAATTATATAGTCTTTTTCCTTACCGCAATCTGCACTATAAAATTCTTCGTCAGATGTATCTGCATACCATTTGCCATTATCTGTAACATCAGACACTTTTTCCCATCTATTGTTGGCGTTAATATCCAAATATGATTCCATCTTCACAGATGAATCATCCTCAAGATTATACATGACGGTTTTCCATCCGATCCATTTATTTATAAAAGAGCTAGGAATCTCTGAAACTCCACGTGCATCTGAATATCCTCCAGTATGCCATATTTCCTTTTTCCAAGATACCTTGCCATCAAGGTACAAACCGCCATTTAAGGCTGTTCCCTCACACGGGACCATATCATTATGGCGTCCTCCTCTTGCACGCCATGTCAGATGAGGATCTAATGAATCTCCGTCTTCACTTCCCTCTTCTTGATTAGGGGATTCACTAGATTCTGTTGTTAGAGTGGTAGATATCATTTTCACGTATCCTGTCATTTCCACATTCTTCCATTCTTCTTGCCCCGAAAGCGTACCTACGCGCATCCTCACCTCTGAACTATTAACTCTCCATGAATCATCTGACTGCTTCTCTAGAGCAATATCTGAATTGAAATTAACTATCTCGTCATCGAACGGATCCTGCATGTTGATGAACCACTCTCTTCCACCCGGTACTGTAGGATAAATCTGGAGGGTACCAAATTCATCCATTCTTCTCTCCCCCTCTGGAATTGGAAGGGGAGTGGGAGGAAAAACAAATCGTGCATAAAGCAGGATGAAAATGATAAGGAGAACTGATATGCTTGACGCGACTAAAAGAATTCTCTTTCTTCGCTTTGCATTATCTGGCATCTTCATTTATATTCAGAGTTTTTGATTGAGAGAATGAAGAAGATAGAGAATAATTGATTGCGAACAAGGAGCACGAATGTAGATCTACATAACATTAATTA
>JAATVP010000262.1 GCA_014523625.1 Nitrososphaerales archaeon TH5896 | reverse complement strand
TTTACAGTTCTGTGCTAATGATAATATCAAATCATTGAATACAATAGAATTTGTCTCATATATTTCTGGAATTCGATTGATGCCAAAATTTGCTTCTTCAATTGCAGTAAGGGTCGGCCGCCCTGAAAAGGCTGCAGAACGTAAAATGAAACCTCCAGTTCATGTATTATTTCCTATAGGTTCAAAAGGTGGCTCTACTAGAGATATTCTAAAGGCTTCAAAGATCAAATCATCCTTTTTTACAGAAATCGCAAATAGATTTTGTAATAGTTGTAAATTTCCTTCATTAGGAACAAAATGTACTAAATGCGGATCGTCTACCCCTATTCGTAATTTATGTATAGTATGTAGAGAAGAGATCTTGTATAATGGTAAGAATAATCGTTGCAGTAGATGCGGCAGGGAAGGCAAACCCTATTCACCTGTTAGTTTTCCTTTAAGTAAAGTAATTGAGCAAGCTCAACATAAACTCGGTTTAAAGGCTGCAGAACCTTTTAAAGGAGTCAAGGCTCTAATGAGCAAAAATAAATCGGCAGAATTATTAGAGAAGGGACTGCTGCGACAAAAACACAAGTTGTATGCCTTTAAAGATGGAACGATAAGATTCGATGCAACCAATGAACCACTCACACATTTTAAACCAGTTTGGATAATGACCAATATTGAAAAAATTAAGAAATTAGGATATAATAAGGATTATATTGACAGAGATCTAACTTCATCCGATCAGCTCATAGAACTATTGCTGCAAGATATAGTTCTACCTCTGGATTGCGCAGAACATTTAGTTAATGTAGCCAAATTCGTAGATGAGGAATTAGTAAAAGTGTATCATCTAGAACCTTACTATGGCATTTCTACTATTGAAGATTTGATAGGTCATTTGATTGTTGGTCTTGCTCCGCACACATCAGTTGGTATTATAGGTAGAATTATCGGATTCACAAAATCTCAAGTATGCCTAGCATCTCCTATATGGCATTCAGCAAAGCGAAGAGATTGCGATGGTGATGCTGACTCCATAATGCTTCTGCTTGATGCGTTTCTAAATTTTTCTTTTGATTTTTTGCCTGATAAAATTGGCGGACTTATGGATGCTCCATTGTTGATTCAGCCTACTGTATTACCATATGAAGTGCAGCGACAAGCACACAACGTGGATATATCCTCTATCTATCCTCTAGAATTCTACGAGGCCACGTGGAATAGAGCTAAAGCAGCAGATATTACTTCCAAAATAGAGATCGTAAAGAATAGGATTGGAAAAGAGGATCAATTTTTCAACTATATGTTTACACATTTTACTGAATCATTAACAACAAATGTTCAACATAGTGCATATTCTAGATTAAGTACTATGGATGAAAAGTTGCAGATGCAAATATCTACTGCAAGATTAATTAATGCAGTCGATGAAGATGAAGTAGTATCAATGGTACTAACTACACATATCCTACCTGATATAATGGGTAACATGAGAGCCTATTCCTCCCAGACATTTAGATGTAGTAAATGTGCAGAAAAATATCGTAGAATTCCATTACGTGGTAATTGCCTTAAATGCGAAAATGAATTATTACAAACAGTAACAAGAGGTTCTGTTGAGAAATATCTTAATATTGCGCATTATATGTGTAGAGAATTCAAGATTAATGATTACCTGCGTAATAGAGTAGAATCTCTATCAACCGAATTGAAATTGATCTTTCGAGAGCAAAAGAAGGAACAATCTACACTGATTGAATTCATGAATAAATAATCAAAGATGTTGATTATTTTGATAATATTCTGTTATTATTTAGATCTATTAACTAGACTAATATATTCATATGCACCTGTTATATCGTCAAATGTATAGTGCACTTTCTGAAACTCTTTTCTAAAATTAGATACGTCATTTGCAACAATAGTTGGATTCTCCTTTTCAATTACTACTCGTTTTATAAAATGAGCTATATCTATCATTTGATCTTCTTTCATTCCTAGCCTAGTTACCTCCGGAACCCCGATCCTTATCCCGCTTGGATGCATATAATGTCTTCCCGCTTTAATGTCTCCAGGTAATAGTTGTCTATTCAGAATTATATTTGCATTCTCCAAATCTTTTTCAACAGTTCCTCCATCACCAAACTTTGAAACATCAACAGCGATTTGATGTGATTCAGTGTATCCTCTCTTTTCTCCTAATACTCCAAAACCTAAACCTGCAAGCTGTTCTCCAAGTTTTTGAGCATTCGCGATTACCTGTGTAGCATACTCTTTTCCAAATTCTAGTGATTCAGCCAGTGCAATTGCCTTCCCTGCGACATGGTGAAGATGGTGACTACTAGTATTACCAGGGAAGATTGCCTTTTTTATAGATTCTGCGTGTTTCTCGTATGAAACTATAATCCCTCCTTGGGGACCCCATAAAGTTTTGTGTGAACTCATCGTCATCGTATCCACTCCTTCTCTCAATGGATCTTGAAATCTACCTCCGGCAATTAGACCAGCCACATGAGCCCCATCGTAATTAATATGAATATTGTAATCATGCATAAAGTCAGCCAATTCCTTTACAGGATGAGGGAAAAGAAATAGACTTCCTCCAAACATTCCTAACTTTGGTGTCTTACCCGATCTAGCCATTTCTTCGATCTTTTTCTTCGTTGCATCTACATCGATGGTCATTTCTTCTTTTGAGAAGGGATAATGTTCTATATTCAATCCATGTACCAACCCTGCAGTACCAGAATGTTCTTTCTTACCGTGTGAAATATGACCGCCAGTGGGTATGGATGCAGCAATCATGTAGTCGCCTGGATCTGCAAATGCAGAATATATTGCAAGATTTGCTACTACTCCTGATGTTGCCCTACAATCAGCAAATTCTGCACCAAAGACCCTCTTCGCTAAATCGTTACATATTATCTCTACTTGATCAATATATATGCAACCTGCATAAACTCTCTCACCAGGCCAGCCTTCTGCATACCTATTTCCGAAATCAGATATAATTGCCTCTCTTACTGCTGGACTAGGTATATTCTCACTTGCAATTAATGGGATAGAGTTGTTGAACCATTCATGATGCTTTCTTAATAAACTTAATACTCTATCAAATAACTCATTCGCACTCATATATTTACTATTTTCGTTTTCTGTCCTAATTTAAAACATTGCATAAACACACAAATAATTTGATCGAATATTATATTTTTGAAAATCTAGAGACATGTCAAATCAAATCTATAATGCTTTACGAGAATCACTTTCGATACCAGTACTTCACAAAGATATTAGATTGAGATTGAAACCAATAGGTTTTATCCATTAGTATGAAGACTTTGTTAATTGATGATATGGCAAAGGTTTTTCTTGTGCTGTTGCTTTCCATAGATAACAATTCATTTATTTAGTAATTTTCCTTTATGTTTGTAGGTGGAATTAATTTTTATTATTACTTTAGTCTATTAGTCCTGATTAGAACATATTAATGCATTGGAAATGGCAACTGTTGCTTTGGCTTAGAATGTAGTGCTGAATTCCATCTACAGCCACAAGTAGCACCATTTTTAACCTATACTGGAAACTCGTCTTGTCTACAACCTTCCCTTTCAGATGTGTTAGTGTAAAATCTGGAAACATTCTCTTTATCAGATGACAGCAATTCGAACCTTTACTAATATCGATGCATATACCGTACACGTCACATCGAATAGCATGACATACTTATGACTTGGAAAGATTTTCAACGACGGTAGTAAAGCGAATTATATTTACAAATTATCTGATGTATTATGCACTAAATATATAAATAATCATCAGCTTTACAAATACTTTCAAGAATAATCATACTTGGGATTAGATCTAGGATCATAGTATCATAACGATAATTTAAAAAGGATAAGTCTCGCTAGGCTTTCTGACAATCATTTTTTACACTACTTCTTTTATTTAGGCTCTTTTACTGCATGAGTATGGAAGCATATTGCGTTAAGTGTAAGTCAAAAAGACTAATGAAAGATGAAAAAAAGGTCACAATGAAAAATGGTAAACCAGCTACCCAAGGCATTTGTACTACTTGCGGAACTAAAATGTTTAGAATAGGTAAATGATTTCGAAGTATAATTTCGAAGTATAAGTATAAGAATATGTCATCCCCTTGGGCAGATACAATATAATACAATACAATGTTTTTGCAATCTTATTTGATTGTAAATGTCATAAATATTATAATATTGTAAATTAACTCTTTAATTTTTTTAAGTTAAGTTGCCTTATTAAGGCATAAAATCATGGACTTTTGGATTACATGGTCAAAAAAGTGTTTGGAAACAGCCCGAGGACAAAATAGAGCTGTACGAATTATTACTAGCCAAATTATGCTTACCCACTTCCTAGTTATAATCAATGAATTATGATTTTTATCATTAACTAAAATTCATGTCGCTATCATTACTGCTGCTACTATGTTCTACTTTAATGTCCTTCTCAGTTGCAGCTATTGTTGTAAGTGGTGGTACTAATTCATACATTTTGTTATAGATATGTAGTAAACGCATTCCTTTTTCTGTTGTTCTATATGTCGGCTTCCCACCTTCATATTCGATAAGTTTATTGTCTTGTAACATTGTAAGATATTCTCGGAGCTGAGCAAATGATAGAAATGCTTTGTACATTATTTTTGTCTTGGTTGCTCCTCCTCCATTTGCAGCCTCTAGGATCAGACCTACAATTTCTGTTCTGCTTCTGTATTTCATAATAGAATCAAATAGAACATGTAAACTAGATATTTATGTGAACCTTCTATTATTACTGATAATTACATTAGTATGTATTTAATTAAAATATTTAGCTGTTGCATCAATTGTAATTATCTGATCTTAGAAGTGATCATTCTACTAGAAAAATAGTATATTATCATCATTGATAGTTATACTGCATGTCCGTGCAGCGATAGAGCGATCTATAAGTAGTCAATGGTATCACTAGTATAATACTTTTTTTTACTATGTACAGATATTCTAAAACCAATTTTCTAAATTGCTTACACTCAAATTTAGTCGCTATAAGCTTCTTGAACTAGTCCAGTTGTGAATAGAACAAAGGGACCAGTAGAATCAAAGCATGTATCCACCCTCTTTATTACAAGAAGGAAGTCTTCTACGATCCTCTTTATAGTATTATCTGTATCATAACATCTACAGCTAAAATGGAGTACCTTTTTATTTTTATATGACCTTGCATCACCTTCATTGTGGACGAAGATGAGAATACTAAGCTAAAAGTAGATGCTTTACTTAGAGCGTATTCTATAATACGACATGATTCTTCCACTTATGATATTCTCAAGATTATTTGTATTGCACTTTCAGCTTTGATTTTTATCGCCTTGTTTATTATTGCAATCTATTCTGAGAACGCAAATGTTGTCATATTAAATCAGAGTGAATATTTACAGAATATTATGAAAAAATATTTGGATACTAACGTTGATTCATTTGCTATTCCGCTCAAGGAGGCAGGGATCGTATCAGTAATGGATCTAGCAGTAACTAGTGCAGAACAATTAGCTGTAGATATTAACTCTTCCAAGGATAGCGCTGCAGCATTCATTATGGCAGCACAGAAACTGCTTAGAGAATCGAATGT
>JAATVP010000032.1 GCA_014523625.1 Nitrososphaerales archaeon TH5896 | reverse complement strand
CTTTGAAGACTGTCTACTACAGCCGAATCTAAACGAAAGGTGATACTTCTCGTCTTTATACTTCCGTGTGACACAACACATTAGTCATACAACATCTATTTATCAATATACTAATTGGTTCAAATTTAAAGGGGGGATAAGATTCTGCATTAACACCACCTTAATTGATGTCCGACAGATGTCTACCAAGACAGCTCAAAAGATTATCTTTAGTTTCAATAACTACGAGATATGTCATTAGAACGTAAAAGGCCTAAATTAAATCTAACATTTTAGAATACAATGAGACGATAACAAGTTCTTTCGAAGTCAAAATCTAGAGCCTTTTATTCGCATCTGAAACGGAACCTTTGACGTTGTATTATGGTTCAAAATAAATACAAATATTGTTCTTCAAATCTGTCTTCATCCAACAACAGTTTGTAATTAGAAGTAGAGAGTGGTTGGGATGGCTTACTGTTACTGTACACACAAAGCATGGAAAGCGTGGAAATCCCACCTATTCTGCGGCTGAAAGATGCCATTATGTTTTATAGTTTTAATAGCAATCTTATTTCACTGCATTACGATGCAAACCTATCATTTTTATCACCATTCTGATAAAGGGGTATATTGGATTGAAGAATATACTAATTCCAAGTCGTCGTCATAACAAAATAATATTTCACTTTAAAGAAGGGTAGTAACATTTGAACTCTGATTCTAAAGACGATAACCATCAAATTGTGTCAGATTACTTCTACCTCATAAACAAAAAAGATATGCAAAGACTTTTGAACCTGTTTACTGATGACTGTGTTATATTTGAACCGTTTAGTAAAAACCAACAACAACTGTATGATAATGGAAGAGATAAAACACATCTCAAAGGCAAATCCGAAATTGAATCCTTTTTCTATATTGTTATGATGGCCAGCGATGGACTTCAATACCTGATTGAATTTATAGACGATGCGATCGATACGAACGAGGTTGAACCAGATGATATATTTTGTTCTCCACCACCATCAATAGTTTCTGTGCTAGCTACATTTTATGGAAAAACAGAAGGACACGAGTTAAAGGAGAGGCTTAAATTTCATGTCGTTCCAAGGAAAAATCACGTTAGTGTTAACATAAAGGAGAAATACTATCAGAATAGTAAGGAGATCAAAACACTTTGGATCCAATTCTGCTCACCAGAATCTACTAATTAAAGTATACTGCTACTAATTCTGTTGAGTAATTCTTCTAATCCTTCTTCTGAAACGTTAGAATTTCTGACATTGTAAGCTGGTTCAAAATAAATGCAAAGGAAAGTTTTCCTAATAACATTCAGAGGTGTAATAGCCAATTTAACGTCACCGTTACTGCATCCCAATATCTTAAAATACGATGATACTTCATTGATATTCATGGGTACACAAGGGCCAAATCTAACCTCTTGATTATCTAGGTGGGCTATGCAATTCCCTATTACCCATTTGAGGTCATCGATTTTTGAATTGACAATATGAGTGGAAGTTCTAGTAATGTCTGTATGTCTGTAATTTAGACAACTTAATGGAATATCTTTGCTTCGCCCCACAAGCAATTTCCCATTCCGATCTACCATGCCAACGAACTTTATGCGCCAATCCATCCTAAGTATCACGGAAAGTCCTTTATTCAATACTTTGCGTTCTTTTGTACCCATCGCATGCTGATCCTGAAACAAGAAGGTTATCCTATATGTGAACTCCGTTTACAATGCAATGCACTGCAATCTGAAGTTCTAACATAATCGTTTAAACCCCCAAAAATGCCTTTGAAAGGATTGTCAAATAATACGAAGGGTACACTTTATCAAAAAATTCTAAACCTCTTTTGTTTCTCTATTCATAAAGAAATTCAAACAATTTTTGAAAATTCTTCAGGTTTTATGAATGAAGATGTCATGATAGGAGGCGGTAGTATCTCTCTAGACAAACAGTTCGCTATGCAATACAAGAATAAATAATTCTATGTCACTAGCAGTCAATCAATCAATCATCAGGACAAGTCATCTCTCTGATGGCATTATACCGTTCTTCGAGGTCTTTGGCGAATTTGACTATTTGATCTAGAGTAAATATAGTCTTGCTAAAATACCATCTAATTCCTACCCTATGTCCTGTGCCTCCCCCATCATAAATGATCCCGCTATCACATTCAGCGCCATATTTACTGTCAAAATATCTTTCTTTCACTTCAAGACCACTTTTAGTCTTATCCTCCATGAGAAGATGGCCAGGTTTCTCATAGATAGAATAAAAACGACCGGTCCTTATGAGATTTGTAGTAGTGAAGTACGAAATATTCACCTGCTCCTTTCAATCCCAATTAGAATTATATTACTGTTTCTCGAATTTCTACTAGAATAACTATCCATAATACTAGTTTCAGATATTAAGTCCAATTACTTCTTTTTGCAAATATCTCAAAGAGCTAAGCATCATTATTGTTATAACCATTTCTTGAAGTATGAGAGCTAAAGCGAAGCTAATTGTGACAAAATCTATATTTATCGTATCAAGCAAACTGGAAGATGTTGCAAGGCACTTAGAGAAGGTTTTATCTTGTGTTTTTTCTGTTTCGTTTTTAGTTAATATCTGCAGGAACTATAGTTTCACTCAAAACCGTAGTCATATTAGATGACTGGAAACTGGACAAATTCCAGACATCATGTAAAGAATATTAGGTGCTTTCAGATCTGCTTGAATATCGTGGTACTACTAAAGAAACTATCATCGACATAGGATATCACTGACGCACAGAATGACATAGAACTTTGAAAATAATGCTTTACTATGTAGTATATCCTCTGTTCTAGTGATTAGTTCTAAGCAGAATTCTAAAGATATCCATTCTTCGCATTTTGTTCTAAAGTGCAACCAAGAATGTTATATTCTAGATTGCGCTATAATACTAATAGGAATGTAAGTAAATGAGAGATTTTGATAGAAAACAGCTTGTTTTGAATCAGCTCAAATGGACTGCCATTTACTTAGCTGTTGCTTTTATTATCATGCTTTTCTTGCCCTTCCCAGCTGATCTTGCTCTAGCATTGGTTGCATTCTTGGTAATTGGTTGGTACAGGAGATATTTGTTCATAAGAAAATTAGGCATTAAAAATCCTACAAGCACAGTTACTGGTTTTGAGTTCAAAAAGATTAAAGAATTATACAAATCCAATATTTCTAATTCAATTGATTATGGCCAAAGTAAAGTCAAGTACTATTGCATGAATTGTGGGTACGAACACAGGGAAATAGCATGTCCTAAATGCGGTTCAAAAATGAAAAGGGTTGGATTATGATTTAGATAATAGTTATCCCGAGCATTTGACGATGGTGGATATGCTGCAAATCGGCAGCCAGAAACATAGATTTTCGCCTGTCAGGTGGACCCTTCTAATGCAGGCGCAGATTCATGTCAGATATAAGATGTCATCATCTTGACCTCAGAAGATTAAAAAAAAAGGTGGTTTTATGTAGTAAAATTTGCCACTCTTATTTGACTGCCACTACTGTTGGCTGACCTGCAAGGATCTGGCATTGCATAATGACTTCAAAATCTTGGGGGCACAGAACTATGAAAAATTTCTCATCTTGTGCCCCAAGGCCTGTTGCGCTGCCGTCAGGGGCAAGCATGTTAATATCTCCAGTCATATTGGTTGCTCTCGGATATTCATCGTCATCGATGCTTTCTTAGTGGATATCTTTAAACTTCAGAAACCTAGTAGGTGAAGAATAATTGAACCACCAAAGTTCTCAGGCATTATATTTATAGAATAATGTCAATCATATACTTCTATGACTATCAATGTCAGCGATATGATGACGAAAAAGCTTGAAACTATCGAAGATTCGTGTTCTATTCAAGATGCGGCAAGGAGAATGAGAGATACTAATGTGAGCTCATTAGTAGTTGTCGATAACGAAGGGAAACCACTTGGCATAGTTACCGAACGCGACATAGTTAGAAAAGCATGTGTTCATGACGTAAGCACCAGCAAGGTAACAAATAAGGAGATAATGTCTCCCAAGCTAATTACTATTGATTCTGATTCATCCGCATCGACTGCAGTTGATATAATGCTGCAAAATAATATTAGACACTTGCTAGTTGTCGACAAAGATAGCGCCAGAAAACCGATAGGCATGATTACCCCACTTGACTTAAGGGAGGAGGAATTTACTGATGAAGGGTTAAGAGATGCAATTGGAGAATTGTCTATGTACTACAAGTGAAATGAAGGATTCCTGTCTGCAGCCTCGGTAAGGGATATTTTTACCTAAAATAATAGCACTATGCGTTATATAGTCGTGTTAAATTAAATTATAGAGTAAAACTAAGGAATACCTAATTCATGAATTGTGTTAGCGGAAAAGACATTAATCTAGACGGAAGTACCACTAAAGAAAGAAGGAAGACTAAACCGTCAGTTCATTTTCGACTAGTACAGCACCGGCGGCCAGAACTCTTATACCTCCACCTGATCTTATAATTACATAATGAACAAGCTGCGGCATATTACATGTGTAATCTTACTAGTTGCTATTGGAACATCGACGATACCAGGTTTTTTGATGGTTGAACTAATGCCTCAATTAAGTTTTGGCACAATTGCTGTACAAGGGCCTGAGCGAAGAGTCGCATTGGCTGTTTCTGGTGACGATATCTATATTGCATGGATTACTAACAGGACGGGTAATGATGATGTAGTGTTTAGATCATCCAATGACGCGGGCGCGACATTTAACGACAAAATAATTCTAAGTAATACAACTAATGCAACATTACAAGATATACAAATTGCTGCAGGTGCTGAGAATGTAGCTGTACTTTGGTGGCAGATGAACGCTACAAGCGAAGAACCTGTCGCTAGAATTAGTGCAGATAACGGTCAAACTTTTGAGTCAATGGCTAATCTTGCTTCCAATGGAACCATCAATGTGATCACTTGAGCTTTTGTCTGCGTGTTGGATTCACAACCTAATAAGGTTAACAGCTTTCATATGCTAGCATTTCCCTCATGCGTTACTTGTTCTTTGCAGAGATAGCAAAGCTCTTTACCTCCTCCATAAATTCTTATATGCAGCTTCCCTGCAATCAGATGAGTAAATCGTGTTCGCAGCTCTATGCATAGGAGTAATTATGGTACTCATACTTATCACCTCGTCATCAGGAGTGGAAGAT
>JAATVP010000261.1 GCA_014523625.1 Nitrososphaerales archaeon TH5896 | reverse complement strand
TTCTCATAATGGAAACTCAACAAGGAAGGGGTGTTCTGGGTGTGGTGGATGGCTTCAAAACGAAAGGTATAGAAAATGAGCAGGAGGCAAGAGAAAGAAAACAATTTCTGCGAAATATAGGGTACAAGCTTGAATGAAGGTTTTCGTTCTTCAAAGTTCAAGTTTTCGATCGTAGATTCTGCTAATATTTTTAGAAGACGATAAACTCTTCTTTTAGGCTTCTAAGAGCTTGCAGCATCTTGGATTTGGCCTCCCAGTTGTGATCATCGTCAAGCCTTGAGCACAACAACTCCATCGATTTAATGGTGGCCCCCTTCAATGATTCCCCATCTACTTGCCATCCTCTAGCGGCATCAATTAAGGGTGAGAGCTCGAACGGAACATTGATTTTGTTCAATAAGCATGATATAAGCAACTGTAAGAATAATTCTTTTCAAGTTCTTTAGCGCTTCAGAGCCTATTTTCAATTCCTTTATCTCTATGTATTGACCAAGTAATTCTTTACCTGATACTAATTTCTTATTACCAGGATACTTCTTTCTTGTCTGCAATTCCTGTTCGACTTTCCTGTACCTCTCAAGATCCAATAGGGTAACAGAAACCTTATCGAAAAGCTCGGAATACTCCTGTTGCAATCCCTTTATTGCTAGCTCCACTTTCGAAATATCAGATTCTAACGACCTCTTCCAAATTTCCTATAACATTTATAATATAGATTCTTCTATTTAAGTCTTAGCAAACATTGATCGGCAATTACGTCGTCAAATACGTCATCAGAATAGTGATTTCATCTTGGGCCACCCCAATGTGAAGGTAGAACTAAGGTCTACGGATAGTTTCTGTTTGAAAAATACTAGTGTGCTTCTAGATTCTGGCAATCATTGTTTTACGTCGTCCAAACATCAATGAAAAAGGGTTTTTTTAAAAGATAATGATGCTAATAAGAACTACGAGAGAGATATTCTACAACATTCTTATATACCCTCCAATTTATTCTACAGGATATGTCTAGAACAAGTTTACGTGGTTTGTTACTATCAACACTTCTGGCGGCGACCATATTGGGAGGAGCGGCTATTAGTGTTGTTGGCATGCCCGTTGTCCAGGCACAGAACCAAACCGCTGGAACAGAGGGTCAACAACCAGCAGCAGAGCAGGAACAACAAGATCAAGAATTCAGTGCTAACATAACTGGCGATTCAGAAGTTCCTCCAGTTACGACAAATGCTACCGGATCTGCTGAATTCGAGCTAAATGATGATGGGGACGAAATGTCTTATGATTTAGAAGTTGAAGATATAGAAGGAGTTCTCTTCGCACATATTCATCAAGGAAGCGAGAGCGAGAATGGACCTATAGTTGTAACACTCTTTAATGCAACTGATGGGCCAACAGATGAGATTGATGGAACATTAGAAAGTGGAACCTTCACTTCAGAGGACTTTGAAGGACCATTGCAAGGACAGAATATGACCGATCTAACCGATGCAATTGAAGGCGGACAAGCATACGTAAATGTCCACACTGAAGTCAATCCACCAGGTGAGCTTAGAGGCACTATCGACGTTGCCCCCGCAGCAGCAAGTGATGATAACGGCGGAGATGATGATGACGATGGCGGCGACGGTGGTGGCAGCGACAGCGATAGTGAAGACAACGATAACAACAATTAGCAAGCTCTAGTTGGACGAACCGAAATCTTTTTTCTTTTATTTATTCTTCCAATTCAATAAATTAGTAACTGCCTGCAATATTCTATTCCAAGGTAGAATAGTGCTGTTCCATAACTAGAATTTTGCTGATTATCGGCAAACGGATATTCTGATTATACAATACCAGGAGTAGCGATACGTAGTGATCAGTGGTCACTCCGTTATCGATGTTAAAGAGACTATACGGGCACGGCATTTGCTACCAACTCAATCCTGTCGTCGTGCCCCTAGGTACTGGCGGAGCCAGAAACCAACAAAAAAAGGGCATTATGGTAACTCAATAAATCTATACTCTTTAGATTCAATATTTAGGATGAATATTCCCCCCTCGACAAAAGCTCCTGCTAGACTTTCAGTTTTCCGGTGTCCAGTCCCCGGATTAAGTATGAGTGTGGACATATCTTTGGTGTATTTTCCTATCGAAGAGCAAGCTGGCTCTATTTTATGGGTATGACCACAGACAATAATGTTATACCGCCCACTTTCGATAAGTTGCCTTTTAATGTCGGGTGAAGTTCCGTGATAAATTCCGATTTTGAGATCATTGACATGCAGTTCACCTAATTCTCCCTTAAGTTCACCATCTATTTCCAAGAAGGCTCTGAGAAGCTGGCCTTTCTCACCATCATTGTTACCCAAAACGCCAATCAACTTTGCTTTCAGTTTCTTGAACTCCATCACAATACCTGGAAAGACGTAGTCGCCTGCGTGTATAACATACTGAACATCCTCCTTGTTAAAAAAATCAATAGCTCTCCTTACGTTTTCTATATCATCGTGCGTATCAGATATAATACCAATTTTCATTTGCTGTAACCTACCTTCCTTTCTATTATTTGGACAGGCAGGTTTTATAAGATTGATTTGAGCAGAGTATTTGGTAATGCAATCCAGCGACAACTTGTTGGGCAAACAGGCTGAGTTGTACGAGAATCTTCCAAATGGTAGAGTCAAATGTACTGCTTGCGCCAGATATTGCGAAATACCTGAAGGAAAGTCGGGGCTATGCGGCATTAGAGGTGTTGCCAATAACAAGTTATTCCTGTATGTTTATGGTAGGGTAATTTCAGGACACATTGACCCTATTGAAAAGAAGCCGGTCACACACTACAAGCCTGGTAGCGCTATATACTCAATTGCCACTACAGGGTGTAATTGGCTCTGCAAGTACTGCCAGAACTATGACATTTCACAACGACGCAAAATTGAAGGAATTGAGATGAGTCCATCGCAGGTCGCGCAAACTGCACTAGAATACGGCGCTGATGGTATTGCATATACATATAATGAACCCTCGATATTCATCGAATTTGCCAGAGACTGCGGCATCGAGGCGCGAAAGAGAGGACTCTTTAATATCTTCGTCTCAAACGGTTTCGATACGCCTGATTCAGTTAACCTAATGGACCAATTTCTCGATTGCATAACAGTCGACTTCAAAGGGAGTGGAAAGCAAGAATTTGTGAGACAGTATATAGGCATACCGTCTGCGGAGCCCGTTTTTCATACATTAAAGGAAATACACGCGAGAACCTCAATTCATACCGAGGTAACCGATCTAATTGTCCCCCAGGTGGGTGATGACTTGGATGCGGCAAGGAAACTCTGCAGGTTTGTATATGATGAATTAGGGCCGGAAACTCCAATACACTTTCTCCGATTTCATCCCGACTACAAAATGATGGATTTTGGTTTTACTCCTATTGAAACATTGGAAAGGCATCATTCTATAGCCAAGGAGGAAGGATTAAGATATGCATATCTGGGCAACGTCCCCGGTCATCCGTTAGAGCATACGTACTGTCCTGAATGTAATCACGTCGTAATAAAACGGTACGGGTACGATATCCTCTCATGGAACCTTGACAAGACTAACTCATGTAGGAATTGTGGATATCACATTTCAGTGACTGGGTCGTTAAAGAAGGGCAATAAGAGAGGAAGCAGCGTTTTTCGGATAATACAGTGATTCGTGCGAGACTCGTCAAACTTGCTAAAGGGAACTTCCTTCTCTCTGGAGTTATAGGTGCTTCGACCCTTCAATTGTAGATGGATAGTTTGTGTTACGTACCCCGTGAATTATGATCCTAAGCTAGCATTCGACATATGCACGGGGATACACTGATCGAAAATATTGATGAGAAGTGTTCTGCATGCATCACGAAATGTAAGATTGGCTACTCTTGTCAAATTCTTTTATGAGTTCAAATTTACTATCAAAACTATTTTGAATCGCTCCAAGCTCAGGAAAAACTGACCACGGTTCATATCTTGCCATTATCGTTGAAGGATGATTATCTCCCAATATTGATTTGCACAGTTCGTAAGTCATATTTCGGACACGAAACTCATCGATAATGCCGAAGCTATGCAAATATTCATGGGCCAGAACTGTAAAGAGATATGAATTATACTGTTCGGTAGTTTTAATTCCCTTGATGAGACTCAATATGCGCTTATTTACGATTATCATATTTGAGCCTAAGACGTGGTAGGCTCCCAGATTGCTCGGCAGCCCTTGTAGTACCAGACAGAGCCCTGCCCTATGCATCTTAAATTTTTGCTCAACTGCAAGTTTTACTAGGTTAAAAGCATCATCGAAGCTGCTTATGTTCTGCAGTTTATCAACATAGTTTTGCTGACGTCTTACAGAGTCGTCTCTTAAATTATCACCATTGATCTCGTTTGAATTTGAATTGGAATTGTGATGCGATGATGTCGAAGATGATGATGATGAAAATGATGGACCAGTTGGCGTGGCCTCTGATTCCCCGGCCGAGCCTTCAAACTCTTCAAATTTTGCTATTTCTTTATCTCCTCGAGGAGGAATTCGCACTAGGCCTTAATATAATTTTGGAGCGACAAATGCATTCATGAAAATAAGCCAGTCTACGACTTTGTGGGCAAATATTCAAACTCCAATATTAGTTCCAACAATGTTCCTTGAATTTTAAAAGAATGGGTAATCCTAAAAATTAAAAAAAAATCGTAATTAGGCTCAGGCTTCTTACAGACGAATAAAAAAGCAGATAGCGCTTCTATTACTTAAAGCCTAGCATTTGGCCTAGTTGCTCTAATGGACCACCTGATTGATTGCCTGTTTGATTCCCTGTTTGATTCCCAGTTGCATTCTCAACTGCTTGACCTGCTTCTTCAGTCACATTCTGCGCCAAGCCTGGTTGTGCAAGTTGAAATCCCACTGAAACAGTCAATACAATCATCAACGCTGTTGCTATCGAGATTGTTATTTTGTTGTAGCTCTTTTCGTTTGACATTGTTCCTATCAATATTTCAGGTATATTTTAAGTTTTTTACTCAATTCTGCGTGTACGGCTTTGACACACCAAAGGAAATAGTAGATCTTCAGTTCTCCAGGCTTTTCTTTTGCAGTAGTATAATATATTTGCAGATTCAGTCTCTACAAGTAACTTAATCCGTAATCATAAGCTAAATCATATAATCGGGCTATCCTCTTCGACTTTCAAACCTCATCAGCGATAATAAAGAATCAAATTGACAATCGCAACATTGTGGGATAAAAGAAAAGGGGGATGAGTGTCGATATCCCACGCATTGGCTTTTTTTCTACTTGAATTCACTATTCTTAGTTGTCGTCATCGTCGTCATCTCCATTGTCGTCATCATCGCCGGCTTCTCCGTCTGTGACATCAGGAACGATTGTTCCTCTGATCTCCCCATCTGGATTGGCCTCAGTGTGCACATTCACGTAAGCTTGTCCATTATCCATCAGTTCTACTAAAGCAGACATGTTTTGTCCTTGTAATGGTCCTACAAAATCTTCAGAGGTGAAGTCCCCGTCTTCTAATGTTCCATCGTTAACGTCGGTCGGTTCTGTCGAGTTAAATAAGCTTACGACCACGTCACCATTCTCGCCTTCGCTACCCTGATGAATATGTGCTTGGGTAGCACCTTCTATATCTTCTACCTGGATATCATACGATATCTCATCACCATCGTCATTCAGCTCTAATTCAGCTAGTCCGGTAGCGTTAGTTGTGATTGGCGGAACCTGCATACTGCCGGTTAGATTAGCATCGTAATCTTGTGTTTGTTGTTGCTGCTGTGCCGTTGGTGCTGGTGCTGCTTCCGTCTGGTTTTGCTGCTCTGCTGAGCTAGGAGGTGCTGGTGCTGCTGGTGCTGGTGCTGCTTCCGTCTGGTTTTGCTGCTGCTGCGTCTGGCCAGCTTCTCTTACTGCTTCTTCAAAGAATGTCCCCTGGCCAGACTGAGCCAATGCTGGCACAGGTGCAGATTGGACCATTAGGATCAAGAGAGCACCCAGTAAACCTACTGGAATTGTCGACATAAGTACTTTAATTTTGGTCTCTAACATGGTCTAGGAATATTATCAGCTGAATTTAGGTCTTTCTTACACTCTAGTAGGGAAAATTATTCCGAACATAGCCAATTATTAGGTGTTATTTCATTCGAATAATCTAAGTCATATGCCTTTCATAAAAAAATTTTCTGTGTAGGTACGGCGAGCAGCATTCCTGTCCATCTGGAGGACCAGGAAAAAAGACACTGATTCACCAGCCTTCACTAGCTTATGACCCAATATCGAATTCTTCTTTCGGAAATTAGTGGCCTGTACTTTATCATATAAGGAAGTACTCTATTATAGATAAAGTGAGAAGAATTCAAGGTTGAATGTAAAAGAGATATTTGGTCTTTCATTGGGGGCTATAAAAGAGAGGAAGGTCCGCTCAGCACTAACGATCTTGATGGTACTTGTTGGAAGTAGTCTTCTAGTCGCAGTTAACGCATTCGGCGCAGGCTTCAGCGACTTTTTTAACAAACAATTTGCCAATCTCGCTCCAAACATACTGTTTGTTTCAAGTGTGCAGCAGGATCAAGACGATGGTGGAGGAGGCATAGGAAGCGTCGCTCCTCCTCCATCCGCCAAAATAACCTTAAATGCAGCAGTCGAGTCTCGAATACGCTCACTACCGTTCGTGAGTCAGGTAATTCCTTCATATCAAGGTGAAATTTCCATTCAGTCCGGTAGCGAATCGAAATCCTTCTCTGTTCTTTCGATGGATCCAAGTCAGCTATTCGTAATTTCACCCACGCTTGAGCTGATGGAAGGCTCGACTCTACCGTCGGCAAATGATCCAACTGCTATCCTGGTGGCCGAAGATATCGCCTCCCCTCCTGGTGAATCAACTCCATTTATCAATTTGGGACAAAGCGTAAGATTATCCTATTCATTCGTTGACCCTGATACCGGAGAAGCTAAAGAGGAGTCAAAGAGCTTTGTAGTCCGTGGGATTATCGAATCGACTGGAAATCCCACTGTTGACAATGCCGTTGTAATCGGATTGCAGCCAGGGGACGATTTACTTCAACGTGCAGGTAAATACGATTCATTGTTCGTTGCTGCCTCATCGACAGATTACGTTGATGTGGTCGAAGAAGAGATCAGGACCTTGTATGGTAATGATATCGGGATTACTACCGTACAAAATATCCTTAAGACTATTGAAGAGTTTACAGGCGGAATTAATGCTTTCCTTGCAAGTATCGCGATCATTTCGCTGGTGGTAGGCGCAGTCGGCATAATCACCACACTTTATACCTCTGTAGTTGAAAGAATAAGAGAGATAGGGACATTGAAGGCAATTGGGGCCAAGAATACAACGATCCTTGGCCTGTTCCTTTTTGAAGCATTACTTATTGGTATAATGGGTGCATCTTCGGGCCTGGTTGCCGGCATAGGAATGGGATATCTTCTAGTCAGTGCCAGTCCAGGAGGCGGAGGTGAAGAAAATGCTGCCGGTGAAAATATTACTGATACTGGCTCAGATACCTCAGTGACATCTGACTCAGAACAAACCGGGGAACAGGAACAAGAATCAGAACCACTTACTCCAGTATATCTCGGAGAGGATATGCTGAGGGTATGGTTTATCTCGGTCGGTTTGAGCGTTATGGCAGGCCTCTATCCTGCTTGGAAGGCGTCACGTTACCTTCCAGTGGATGCATTAAGAGCGCTATAGTGGAGAAGAAAAAATACATACATCTTTGACGTTCACAAAACCATCTAATTTGAAGTTCGATCACACATTATTCAATTTTTCAGGCCCATGCGTTGAACGCCATCCTTTGAATTAGTTTAATATTTTCAGCCTCACT
>JAATVP010000031.1 GCA_014523625.1 Nitrososphaerales archaeon TH5896 | reverse complement strand
GTTAGGGAGGATGCGAACAATATAACTGATGACACTCCATACACAGGAGGACAGGTGTTGAATATAGATACAGAAAAAATGATTGTAACCATGGTAGCTCATAGGGGATGGGGTCCTGATGGAAAAACAATATACTAAATTGTAACTGGAATGGAATGACTCCTCACAAGCAAGGGTACTAGAAACTGTGAATGATGTTGCGGCAGTGCAGCAAGCAGGATTGATAACAGTTACTCCTGCTATGGGAGGCATGCATGTAGTTAATTGCCCGTTCATTGATGCAGAGACAGTATTCGAACACAGAAGTCAACAGTTTGGCTAGCAACAACAACAACAGCAGATGACAACACGATAGACAAGTCTAGACCAACTTAAAAAGACCTATTCACTTCTTTCTTTTTTCTTTCTTTACTTATTTTTTCAGGATAATTCAGCTTAGGATAATGACTGTTAAAGGTAAACTTGAACAGTTGGAGGTTTATCTTATTAGATAGAAGAAATCATTTGATTTACGAATCAACAATTAGCTACACTCCAGATTGCTACCTTTGGATCAGAAGGACAAGAAGGAATAGCTTTAGGAATTAGGAGCTTTCCCGTACAGAAGTTGGCATTCATCTGTTTTGACTCAGACAAGAGCAAGGCCGAAGAATTTGCACGCAAAATCAAGAATGTACTTGGCCTCCCTATTACAGTAAACCTAGTAACAAAGGATAATGTTATCAGAGATACCATGGAAAGAGTGAACGAAATTTTGAATATTGAAGGTAGAAACTTTCAACAAGTTTTAATGAATGTAAGCAGTGGAGATAAGCTAATTGGTTGTGCAGCCCTTTCCGCTGCTTTTATTAATGGAATTAAAGCATTTGGAATGGATTCAACAAAATCAGTTCCTTTACTAATGCCAGTACTAAAATTAAGTTATAATGAAATAATTTCTACTGCCAAGATTAAGATCCTAAAGACCATTGATGGCATGGGAGGGACGATTAATAGCCTAGAGGAATTAGAACAGGCATCAGGACTTGGCAAACCTCTTTTGAGCTATCATGTTCAAGGAGGTAAAGATACAAAAGGTTTGGCTAACCTAGGTTTAGTTGAAGTGGAAAGAGGGGATAGAGGAAAGATGATCATAAATCTTACAACCTTAGGAAAGCTTCTAGTGTCTAGCAATACTCTAAATGCTAGTAGCCTTTAACTATCAATTCTAATCCAGTCTATTCTTTGACTAGGGTTTAAGGAGTATTGTATGAGGTTAAAAAAGACATTCACAATAGTCTTTAGCTGTTCAAGCATTTCTTTAACCGTTGGAGGCTGATGATATATACTAGAAAACAAATAGTAATACAGTGGTAACATCCATTACGAAGGTCAAACTTTTAGCAGCAGTTTCCTGTAATTTAAGTCATAACGCAAGAAATGCTTTAGTAAAAGGCTCAATAGTTGGTATAATTACTGCAATTATTTACCTTGCTGTTGTCGTAATAACTACTCCTAATCTTCCTCCTAGTATGGCCATTGGCGCTGCGCTTAAAGTAAATGGTATCATAATCGTTGGTCTTGCTATAGGCGTAGGAATACAAGTATTCGCATTCATTTACGGTAAGGGACTGGGATGCAAATTGGATGAAAGAAGTAAGTATAAGCAACAACGTAAAGACACATGGCATGCTTTCCGTATGGATCGACGAACTGGTAGTTCGGGTGTTGGTGCTGGTGGAGGTACTGCCATAAGCTCATTTCTTTCATTCTTTTCCATGGTACCATTAGGATGCTGCGGAAGTTGGCTCTTTATTTTATCTATGTTACCTTCAGTTTTTGGTGGTGCAGTTTCTGTAATACTGATCGAATATTCTACATTATTGTCCTATGTTGGTCTTGTTATAGTCCTAGGCTTTGCAATTGTTTCGATACTGCGCCTTAGAAAAAAGCTAATTGAAAGAAGAGTGTTAGAATGGGCTAATTCGAATCATGAAATTGATGACAACAACAGCAAAAACACAAGTGCTTTAAAGAGAGAACTAGAAGGAAGAGGCAATGTCCGGTATTGATTTCCAAAGTGTCAATAAGCAGGAGACTAGTCGTAACTCTCATGGTTGTGGTGTTCCTAGGTATAGGGATTGCGATTGGTCTACTATTACCCCACTTTAATACCAATAGTCCTCTTTTCACTTCTATTTCAAGACCGACAACAGCAATACTAACAGCTCAAGAAGAGGAAAAGAGTATTGTTCCATTAGATCAAATAGTAAGTGGAGGTCCACCCCCAGACGGAATTCCATCGATAGATAATCCAAAGTTTACGTCGGTAAAAGAGGCCGATGAGATTTTGGAAGACTCTGAATTAGTCGTTGGACTAGATGTCAATGGAGATATCCGTGCATATCCCCTCCAGATATTGGTGTGGCATGAAATAGTAAATGACAATGTAGGTGGGGTACCAGTCGCAGTAACTTATTGTCCTTTATGTTTTACTAATCAAGTTTTCAATCGCACATTAAAAGATGGTAATGTTGTAGAGTTTGGAACCTCTGGCAAGCTGTATAACAGCAATTTGGTAATGTATGATAGAACAAGTGATTCACTTTGGAGTCAAGCTCTTGCGCAGGGGATAATAGGCAAGTATGCAGGAGTCAATCTCCAAAGGATTCCTTTTGATGTTGCAAATTGGAAGGAGTGGAAGGAATTGTATCCAGAAAGTAAAGTACTCTCAAGGGATACGGGCTCCAGCAGACCCTATGGCGCAGATCCATATGGAGATTACTATACTAATTCAGAGGTACTTTTTCCCATTTCAATTCAAGATGAGAGACTTGGACCAAAGGAGATTGTTATAGGCCTAGAAAATAATGGCCAATATAAAGCATATAAACTTCAAGATGTGGAAGGCAAGAAAATAATTAATGATGAGATCAATAGCAAACCTATAGCTCTATTTTCGACATTCCCATTTATGGTAAGAGCGTTTGATCCTGTTGTTGACGGAGATATTCTACTGTTCAAATATAATCATCAAAATAATACAATTGTAGATATGCATAAAGGAAGCGAATGGAATTTTGAAGGAGTAGCGATTAATGGAGAGATGAAAGGGAAAAAGCTTATTCGTTTACCATACGATGAAGGATTTTGGTTTGAGTGGGTCGCATTTCATCCTGAAACAAAGTTGTATAAAACCCAAATCTTGAATGATTAACTATTGCTCAGTTATTAGTCCGTTATTTATATATGTAATTTGCATAAAAGTTAGTTAAAGTTGGGTTCTAATAGTACCCTCACTTGAGATGGGTCTTGCAAAATGTGAGATCATATTAGACGGTTGATATCGAATGAAAAACTAGCGCGATACGGTCTTGATATGGTGTAGAGCGTTCTCTGTTCTTTTTGATAGCGCTGAATTGCCATTAGTAGCATCAGGATAGAATAACACAAAAGGCAAACTCTAATTCAGATGCGTTTGTGAAACTGTATGATTCTATTATGAAAAGAAGGTCAAAGAAACGAACTTATGGTGTATGTCCTCACATAAATACCATTAAATGTCCAAAGTCACACCTGAAGAAGTACTTCGTTTTATAGCCGAATGCATCAATTCAGGGAATCTAGATTCTTTGATGATGCTTTATGAATCTGATGCATGCTTTGCCTCTCAACCAGGACAGTTCATTAAGGGTAGAGAAGGCATACGTCAAAGTCTGCAAGGATTCGTTGATATGCGGGGTAAGCTAGAATCCAAAACAAAGAGAGTATTCCAGACAAGTAATCTTGCTCTTGTAATAAGTGAATGGTCGTTCAATGGGACTGGACCTGATGGTAATCCTGTTAATCTTGCTTCAACAGCTACTGATGTCCTACGTCAACAGCCCGATGGTACATGGCGTGTTATCATAGACAATCCTTGGGGAACAAATTAGCTAACTAGGTGACCAAGAAGCATTATTGAGCCATAGATCTTGAGAACCGACTAGTAGTCAATACTGTAGTCCTAACTGATATACTATTGACTTACCAATACTTGCGGCGCAATATCCGAAAAGGTTAAAGTTTTGATCTGTATAACTGAATATGCGCTTGAGTAAGCTTGTTCAAAATAAACGCAGTAATCAAACTAATATAGCCAGAATTAATGGACGCTGCATATGCAAAGCGGATAATATCACCATTACCCCAATGTATCATATGCGTGAAAGTTTGTCTTATCAAGTGTCCCGTTGTAACTATTGTAAAGAAGAGTGGTCTGAATACTGGATTAGTTATAGATACATATTCTCTTCTTTAATAGAACGGCATTCACATTCATAATTGTAGTGTGAGTCAGCTGATTTGCAACTGGTTGAGCTATAATTGTAAATAAGGTAAATTTGCAAGTGATGTTAGATTAGAAATGTTCAGTTACTATGAAGAACATGTCAGGAAAGACAGCAGGAAAAAGAGGATAGAAGAGGTCGAAGCTAGAGTAAAATCAACCATAGAACATTATCAAACTCGAAGCTCATGGAATAAAGATATTCCGCATTCCGATGCAACAAAGGAAAAGATAAGGTTGTCCTGTTTGAAGGCTGGAGTTGGTACTTGGAACAAAGATAGAAGGAAGCCAAAAGAATGGGCTGAAAAAATTAGTCAGTCTAAGAAAAAGTATTTTCAGACTCATAAGACTTGGAATAAAGGACTTCCTTGTTCGCAAGCAACCAAAGAGAAAATAAGCCAGACTCTAATTCAAAAATATAAAGAAGAAATTTACAAACCTCGGAATAAAGACATGAAGTTTAGGCAAAAGCAGAGCAAGGAGGTTTAATAGGTTACAACTCTACCATTATTGAGTTAAACCGTCTGGTCCAGTAAGAAAGATAATTCTTGCTCTATGCCATTAACCGCGTATTAGGTTTCCAAACAATGTTTTTCGTATAAAAAGAATCCTTTATTGATTTAATTGCCGCAGGTGCAAAAGAGGAAGGTGGACAACATGTTAATGGCTGGGAAAATATAACATTAATTGAAGAAATGGAGAGAGTCTAGAGAAAAAAATAGTAGCATAATTCTATTCTTTCATTAGCGCTTTTGGTGTTTCAATGGAAAACCAAGTGAATGACTCGAGGTTAAATCAACCCACAAGTCATGTCAAGAACAGTATTAGTAGGGCCTTGTTTGTTGACAATAAAGTAACGGTGGGCCTGATATTATTTCGTTACTATTAGGACTATTCAGTGGAGAATGCATTGTGAGGTTCATTCCTATTCATAGTCATTCATTTTCATTGCTATTTTCATCCTGATCCTCGCCTTCATTATTATTGTCGTTGTTCCCGTTCACCTCATCTTCTGCACCCTCTTCGGTTTCCGCTTCACCTTCATCAGTAACTGGGGGAGTAATGGTGTCCGGAGGCGTAGGGGAAGGAACTCCGGTAGAAGTAGCTCCTTCGCTTGTAGGTAATATCCTGTAGAGACTTCCTTGTCCTTCTGTTTCTCGATCATAAGCGAGAATATACAAATTACCATCTGGACTAGTCTCTATATCATTGATTCCTGTGAAACCTGTCCCAAATGTAACAGCTGATATTTCGTCATCACTATCTGCGATTAGATCACTTAACAAGGGATCACCTTCCAAGTTTATGCCAGTT
>JAATVP010000260.1 GCA_014523625.1 Nitrososphaerales archaeon TH5896 | reverse complement strand
GCACCAGTCCTTCTATATCATCAACTTTTTGCCAGATCGCATCAATTGCACCAATTCCGGCGGCCCTGGCATCGATTGGAATCTTTGCACGTGCAAAAGAATATTCAATACCGTCTTGAACATAATCCAGTCCCATGTCATAAAGAAAGTCGAACACTCCAAATACCAACATTTTCACCCGTAAATCAGCTGTTGCAATTGAATACGAATTAATTAGTCCCTGAGCAGACTCTATGGACGCCATCATTCCCATTTTCTTGCTCATTGTTTTCTGACGTTCCAATTCAATCAACTTCCTAACCAGGTGTCTAACTTCCTTTGCATCATTGACTTTAGGGACAACCACTCCGTCTATTTCATCACTTACAATGGCATCGAGGTCCTGGATCGCAATACCTGATTCGTACGAATTAATTCGAACGTACACGTTTCTGTTGCCATAATCTTCCTTTTTGTCCAGAGCTTCTGACACAATATCTCTAGCGTTCTGCTTTTCATTTAATGGAACAGAATCTTCCAAATCAAAGCAGATTATGTCCGCGTTCAGGGACCTGGCTTTCTCGACGAATCTCTTGTTGTTTCCCGGAATAAACAATAACGTTCTGAACATTCACTAAGGGTGAGCTTAGAGCTTGTGAGGAGTTGTCACTATTTTTCCTATTTGTTCGGCCTTTGCCATCATGACATGACCTTGAATCATTTCGCTAAAAGGTAATACTGTACTGATCAATGGTTTAATCTTGCCTTTGTTTGTCCAGTGTATTACTTCTTCTAGCTCTGCCTTGGTTCCTTGGGTTGAACCCAGTAAATTAGTTCCTTTAAAGAAGAGATACCGAAGGTCGATCGAAGAATCGTATCCAGTCGTTGCTCCTGTCGCCACTAACGTTCCGGCCATCTTAAGAAGAGATACTTCCTGTGCAAAAGTAGCTTTCCCAATATGTTCAAACACTACATCAACACCCTGTTTGTTTGTGATCTCTCTGACCTTTTTGTACCAATCAGGTTCCCTGTGGTTAACGACATGATCTGCTCCCAATTCAAGGCATTTGTCCATCTTCTCTTTGTTGCCTGCCGTAGCGATGACATCACAGTTATATAACTTTGATATCTGAATTCCTGACATTCCAACTCCACTTGTGCCACCCATAATTAGCACTGTTTGACCTGGAGTTATCTTGGCCCTTCCTACTAGCATGTGCCATGCCGTCATTCCCACCATGGATATTGCTGCGGCGTCATTGAATGACACATTATCAGGCAGCTTTGCTACATTAACTTCTGGTAAATGGGTATATTGTGCAAACCCTCCCCATAAAGGACCAGTCTGAAATCCCCAAATTGTTCTTTCAGCACAATCATATTCACGGCCTGAGGTGCAAAAATTACACACCCTACAACTCATATTAGAATGTGAAACCACACGATCTCCAACCTTAATCTTAGTAACGTTATCACCAACTTCAGCTACATGACCCGCAGAATCACTACCGGAAATATGAGGCAGAGGTACCTTAATGGGATCCCCCCAAATTGCCCAAAGATCATTGTAATTATATGCCGCCGCTTCCACTTTTATCATGACCTCGTTCTGGCCTAGCTTAGGCATATCTGTATCTTCGATCTTTATATTTGTCGTAGGATCCTTGCTATATTCTCTGAAAATGGCTGCTTTCATGAAGTTGAGAACCCCCCCTAGACTTAATATAGTTAACTCAAAGGAGTCGATTTAGAGTAAAGAAATATTCCTTCCACAGTCATCATCATCGATTCGGCGTATTATACTGTCTTCCAAATGGTTGGCTATATAGCTGATCTTGGTGAACTCAAACCCTATTGATTTTGAATTCCTTTTTTGGCTGTTGGATATTCAACAGTATTTGCTTAAGTTCCTCGTCTGTTAGCGCCCTATTCAACCTTCCTGACGAGGCTGAGCTGATAAGATAATTCTCTACAGCTGTAGCAAGCTCGGGTTTAACCATTCTTATGTTCGTAAGCCTTTGCCTTGCAGTCTGATCCAATAAGAATGTCAATGCGCGCTGCCGCATTGCAGTTTCAGCCTCACGTTTCTTTGATTCTTCTTCATTTGGATCTGGAGAAGGTTGATTTACAGACATTCTAGCTTTCCTTTTCCATCAAGCATATCTTTGCAAATTAGGGATTGTATGAATCTCCTTAAAGATCTCGGTTGCAAGTCTATCGATCTTCTTCATCCCTTCATCACTCATGAGTCTTCCTTGCTTCTTTTTAGTCAGATAACCGGCTGATTCTAGTTGTTGCAATGCTTTTCTAATAATCGAACCACCAGCATCACGATGATGGTCGAGATTGTACCCAATTCTTTTCCTTCCCCCATACATACTTCTTAGGTCAGACGTGCCTATTGGGCCGTGCAGATATACCTTTCTTACAATTGAAGCGCATCTGATATACCACCAGTCTCTGTTTTGAGGAATCTTTTCCACATGAGAGCCTGTTTTCACAAACGCCGACCAAACCGGTGGCTCAATCTTCTTATCCTTCTTTAATCGTTCAGCTAATTTTACAATAAGGTCAGTAGCAGGGATATCATACACCTTAGCCATTATACACTCTGTATTAGCCTCTTCTAACTCCTTATAAATTATTATCGACTTCGCTCAATTCTAGATTCAAATCTTCATCGGGCGCCGTGTAAGAACTGCTATATCCAAAATCGAAGTATGTGTTCTTTATTTACTCTAAAGAAACTGGTTCAACTGATCGCTCCATTTGAACATTTATAAAAAAACAAAGTGAGTTGGTTCAAGAATTTAAGAAGAGAGAACTTTCCGATAAATGTGGCCGCAGCGATAACAACTTACCCTGATACATTTCGTATTCGATCGTCCAATTCTAATTCTTGAACTCTTTCCAGGGATGATAAATTCTTTGCATTGCTTGCAAAAAAGTTGTTTGACGTTGTAGGGAAGTCTGGTACGAACCCTCATCGCAATCTTTTTCGCCAGTCGAGCTTGATCATCTGATAGCTTGTCATCTATCCTTGAATAGTACAATGCAGCTTCAACCAAGATGTCTATTCGTTCCTTCGCCGTTTCCACGTTGCGTCTTTTGGATGATATTGTGACATAACCTACATCGGTCTAGATAAATCATTATGCTGGTTAGTTAGAACATTTGAGTTGAAAGTTTTTTACTGTATTGAAAATTGTTGCCTACAACAAACAAATGGACGGACATCCCGAAGGGTGCGTAGGTTTATTTTATGGAAACCTTGAACTTCATTTCTGTCTGACTGCATGAAGCAGGAAATTGGATGCTCCCTAATTATCGCAGAAGCTGCACTAGAACTGGTTCCTCGAAATTTGCGAAATCATCAAGCTGTGAGAGCTCATGCCAAGAGACTAGGAAGGAATCCTGGAGAAACGTTTCTTGATAGGAGCTATCACCACACCGCAATGAAAACTGATCCGACCTTAGCAAAACATGGCAGGCCTGACATTGTACATCTTTCATTGGCAGCTGTGATGTCCTCCCCACTTTATCTCAATAATAAGGTCAGAGTATACATTTCAACAATAGATAGGAACAGTATTATAATTGGAGAAGGGATCCGGTTTCCAAAATCATATCCCCGATTTGATGGTTTAATGGCAGACCTCTTTATGAATAAGAGGGTAATGAACAGAGAAGGGACCAAAGTAATGTTGGAATTGAACGAAGGAGTAACCTTTAACCAATTGATAGACCAAAAAATAAGACCGAGGCAAGTGATAGGCTTCTCCTCGATTGGAGCTCCTTCCACCTTGGAAAAGGTCGTCTCTGACAGTCTCTCCTTAAACACATTGTCGCCGTGTGCATTCGTAGTAGGTGGTTTCCCTAGAGAGCATTTTTCAAATACGACTAGTGATAAATTTACTGGCCTATACAGCATATCGAATATGGGGCTTGAAGCACACGTTGTTGTAGCCCGGTTAGTTTATGAATGCGAAAAGATCTTGTGCCAATAGTAGTAGTACGTCACAACATTTTAGTGAAACAATGCGTCAACTATGAAAGCTATAAAGATTGCAGTTAGGTAAGGACTAGAGAATTTGAAAACGGTCCATGCAACTTTCTCACTAGGTCGCGCTAGTAACCATAGCGAGAGTGCCAGCATAGCACCACCGAAAACAGTAGCAGTTAACACATAAATAATCCCGAATTCGTTGAGAAAAAAAGGAAAAATGCTGAAAAGAACCATCAATATTGTGGTGACCGCAATAATCCTGACAGACTTTTTCTCATTCTGAACTACAGGTAACATTGGTATCCCGGCCTTCGCATAGTCTTTCCTTGAATGAAGCGCAAGGCTCCAAATATGGGTTGGAATCCACAGGAAAACCAATCCTGCCATGATGATCCCAATCTCGATACTTTGTGTAGTGACAGCGACATACCCTATCATTGCGGGTGCTCCTCCGGAGAACCCTCCGAGAATTATATTGGTCTGGCTAGTACGCTTTAGCCATTTGCTATAAACAATAATATTGTCAAATAGACCAAACGCCATCAGCGCGAATGCGTAAATATTCAAAAACCACGCACAAACAAGTGAAATTGCTGCCAAGATAATTCCAAATATAAAGGCATTTCTAGGGGATATTCTTCCTGAAGGAATTGGACGCCCTTTTGTTCGGTCCATGATTGCATCAATGTCGCGATCGTTATATCCTGTCAAAGTGTCAGCAGCTGCAGAACCTGCTGCGACACCGAGAATTAATAGAAGCCACATAGCGGCGCTTGTCGGAATGTCGAAGAGGAAGGATGCGGTTAGTGCGGAGGCGAAGGCAGTAAATACTAATAGATACCATATCTTTGGCTTTGTAAGCTCATAATAATCTCGGAAAACTCTGCCAAAGAATGCAGAGGTAGTCAAGGTATCCATCTACTATTGTCCTTCCAACGTTGACAGTAAAGATCTAACTAAATATAATAATATCGTATCATTTTATCCAAATTTCCGATTGTCATTCCAGTCGCTATTGTACTATGGAATGCGAATAAAGTAATTCTCTTACAGTCTTACGCATTTCAATAAATGTTTCTGTCTTCTGGACACCCTCTATTCTACCCACTTTTTCTGATATTAATTGATGCATTTCGTCCAGAGATTTAGAGCTCATGGTTACCAATATGTCGAATCTTCCCGTCACTTCTGCAACCTCCCGTACTTCTGGAATCCTGAACAATTCATTCAGAACATTATCTCTCATCTTTGAGTCCATATTTATTCCAGTGAGAGCTCTAACGTTGAAACCAAGAGCCTCATCATTAATCACTATGGTGAATTTCTTTATGAAACCCATCTTTAGGAGTCTTTTGATTCTGCTATATACAACAGAGGAATTAACATTGATTGATTTGGAAAGTTTTGGAACAGAAATACTTGCGTCTTTGGAGAGCTCACTGAGAATTTTTAAGTCAAGTTCGTCTATTCTACCCATAAATAGCTCTTGGATATCTTTACATCCGGAGGGGTTAATAAATGTATTATTTTCAAAATAAAGTGCTGTTTTTTAGAAGAATAAAATAAGATTATAGAATCCCTTTATCTTTTAACAATTCCGCCATCAAAACAGCTCCTTTCGCCGATCCCATCTTTTCGTTGTGTGACAGTAACACGTACTTTACGCCATGGTCAAAAACAGAGTCCTTTCTTAACCTCCCGACCACTGTCGTCATCCCATCATTGATCTCGCGATCGATGCGAGGTTGAGGTCTGGTAGGATCGTCGTGAACGATGATGTAATCTCTGGGGGCCGACGGTAGCTTTCGGATGTTAACGGAATCTGAAAACTTTGTCATCAGCCGCTTCACCTCGTCTGGTTCCAGAGGTTTCTCTGTTTCTACGAACACAGCCTCAGTGTGACCGTCCAACACCGGTACTCTAGTACACGTACAACTAACCTTAAGATCAGCTGGGCTTACAGAATCCTTATCGAATTTACCGAGGATTTTCTTCGTCTCAACTTGGACCTTTTCCTCCTCCTTGGGAATATACGGTATTACATTATCCATAATATCTAAGGCGACAACACCCGGTGATCTACCGGCCCCTGAGAGGGCTTGCATGGATGTCATGATCACGCTTTTTAGACCTGCATTTTCCATGATTGGCTTTAATGTAATCACTAGTCCGGTTGTGGTGCAATTAGGTAACGGACATACAAAGCCTTTCCATTTACGTTGTCTTTTCTGAACATTCAACAGGTCAATATGATCTTCATTTATTCCCGGTATGATTATGGGCACGTCGCTTTCATATCTGAAAGCTGCCGCAGTACTTATGACAGGTACAGATTTCGCAAAATTGGGCTCTATTTTGAGAGCATCATCTGATTCCAGGGCAGTGAATACAAGGTCAAACGATTCTGGCCTGACATGATCTACCGTCGTGACAATCATGTCACGAACGTAGTCAGGAATTTCGTTTCTGCTATGCCATCTCAATATAGCTGAAGAGGGATCCCTTAAAGAATCCACATACTTTTTTCCAGCTGATCTTGAAGATGAGACGACTGTAGACAATTCAAACCACGGATGCTTGTTTAGCGCCAGCACAAACTCTTGGCCTACCGCTCCAGTGGCGCCGATTAAAGCTACCTTCAACATCAGGTTGGCTTAGTAAGCTACATCTAATAATCTTTTCACGAGACAATTTGGTACTTGGCGAAAATATGCCTAATGCCTCCTAATATCCGGCATCTACATTATAATGATGGATGAAATTAGCTACTGGATGACTTCGATGATGAAGAATAAACCGAATTACGATTGTTTTCATGGAGGAATTTACTCAGTTAATCCTGCTTTGGTTCAACTCGATTTCAGCTCCAACGTCAATCCTTTAGGAATCTCAAAGGATTTGTTAAATGATGTGAGTAGAGAATTGGGTAGTCTCTGTACAACTTATCCTGATCCGTCTTGTAGGGAATTGAAGAAGAGCATTCTAGACTACCTAGGGTTAGAACTGGACCCAAAATGGTTGTTAGTTGGCAATGGTGCCACTGAACTAATCCACATTTTCGCACGTACCTTCATTCGTGGGAAGGTAGTAATTTCTGCTCCTACCTTTTGTGAATATGAACTTTCGGCAAGAAGGTTGGGAGCAACGATCAAATTTGTTCCCTTAAAGAATTGGGAACATGATCCCGAAATTATATTGAAAGAAGCAAAGGAAGGGTGCGATGCGGTTTTCCTTTGTAATCCGAACAACCCAACAGGAGTATTGTCAACAGAATCGGCGCGAAAAATAATCGAGAATATTGATCCACATACCCAGATGTTCTTAGATGAGTGTTTTATTGAATTAGTAGAAGAAAGTGATAAAAAGAATAATAGCATGATCGAATTGGTTTCAGAATACAAAAATCTAGTGATACTGAGATCGATGACAAAGTCGTTTAGTCTAGCAGGCATCAGATTAGGGTATTGTGTGTGTAATCCGAATCTGATAAATCTCATGCTCGATAACATGATTTCTTGGAACGTAAATGGTGTAGCTCAAAAAATAGGGATGTTAGTTTTAAAGGATAAATCATATTTAGAGAATTCCAGAAGACTGATACGACGCGAAAGAAATTTTATGGTAAAAGAACTAAAAAAGAAGACGAAATTTTCTCCTATGTCATCTGACGTCAATTACTTTTTGATAGACGTTTCAGATCAAAGCTCAACTGAAGTCCGTAATTATCTCCTTAACAATAGAGGAATATTGGTACGTGACTGCAGTACGTTTACTGGAATGGGCCTAAAGCATATTCGGGTTGCTGTTAAAAAACACATAGAAAACGCCATTCTTATAGACGCTTTAAGTTCAATGGAGTCATGACTGCAAAAATCTTGATGATTCAAGGCACATCTTCAGGGTCAGGAAAAACTACGATCGTTACTGTGTTATGTAGGATTTTTGCAGACAGAGGATACAAGGTTGCACCATTTAAGTCTCAAAATATGTCCTCAAAAATTTACCGAATTGGAGACACCTCAGAGAGTATTTCAATGGCTCAAGCTGTTCAAGCTTTTGCGTCTAGAAAAAATCCTGACGTAAGAATGAATCCTATTCTACTTGAACCACACGGTAACTATGTAAGTGATGTAATTATAGAGGGTCATTCTCACGGGCTAATGCATGCAAAGGATTACTACCAAAAATTTGTGTTGCAGTATGCATTTCCAATTATTCTTAATTCTTTGGATAGCCTTAGAAAAGACAATGACATAGTTATAATGGAGGGGGCAGGATCCCCGGCTGAGATTAACATCCAACAATATGATGTCGCAAATATGCTTCTCGCAAGGAAAGTAAGCGCTCCAGTTATCATTGTTGCCGACATCGAAAGAGGTGGATGCTTTGCCAGTATCGTAGGGACTATGTCGCTTCTAAAGCCCTCCGATAGGGAACTTGTCAGAGGCTTTATGATAAATAAATTTCTTGGGGATATATCACTTTTAGAATCAGCCATGTCAACTGTCAAGATAATGACAAACAAGGAGTTCTACGGAGTAGTAACTAAGGTAGAAGTAAACTTGCCTAAAGAGGATTCCCTCGATGGTATAGACCCTACTGAAACAAATGCTCCTGCTCTTGACGCTGCATTGGATGAGCAAATCCAAAATTTGGTAAGAGAAATCGAACCAATGATTGACATAGAAAAAATTTCAAAGGAAATACTTGATTTAGAGAATGATTTATGAGCAGTTTATTCTTCTGACGGGTGGCTTAACTCTTGGGATAGTCCTAGACTTAATGTTTGGAGACCCGAGAAATAGGTACCATCCAGTCTCATGGCTCGGAAAGCTAATCGAATTCGTGACTCCGCATTTGAAACACAATGGGGTGAGAGTAGATTCAATTTCACAGGATAAAATTGAAAAGGTAAAAGGAATCTTGTTTTCCTGTGGCCTTGTTTCGGGGGTAGCATTGCTGGCAATAACCGTGGCTTCGTTGACTGCTCTTTTCATGGGAATACTCATTACCCTGATTTTGTTTGCAATCCTGTTAAAGATATCAATAGCCCTGAAAGGAATGGAGAAATCCGCTATCCAGATCGTTCGCTCAATAGAAGCGGGAAACTTGGAGGAAGCTAGATACGGTTTATCAATGATAGTCAGGAGGGATACCAGTAACTTGAATGAAGAATGTATCCAATCTGCGACTATCGAATGTATTAGCGAAAGCACTGTCGATGGAATCATATCTCCATTGTTCTTCTACTCAATTCTCGGACCTGTAGGTTGTATAGCTTATAGAGTAGTTAATACACTGGACTCCATGCTTGGATACAAGGATCCTTACTACAAAGATGTGGGTTGGATGCCAGCCAAGCTAGATACTATTTTCAATTTCTTGCCAGCTCGTGTGACTGGTCTTCTGATCGTCGTCTCAGCTTACATAGTTCAAGCAGATTGGAGAAATTCTCTGCTAATCCTGATTCGTGATCATCACAAAACAACCAGCATCAATGCTGGATACCCTATGAGTTCTATGGCCGGTGCTCTGAGAGTGAAACTTGAGAAAATGGGTAGCTATGCTTTAGGCGAAGGGGCTGAATTCGTTACAGTTGATAAATGTATGCTCGCCATCAAAATTATGAAGATAACCACTTTGCTATTCTGTTTGGTTTTTTCACTTCCTCTTATCCTTCTCCTATCTTATTTAGGTTGGTGGCACCTAATCTTTGGTATTTAAGCCGCTCATGGCAGTTGTCTCCTTCTTGACGGTAATCCCTCCTGCCCGACATAGTCAATCAGCTCCAATTGACATAAAATACATAGCGACAAATATGTATCTGTTCCCGATTGTTGGGGTACTGATTGGGCTATCCGCTGGTTTAGTTGGATACGGCCTCTTACTTGTGCTCGATCCTCAAATCGCAAGCCTTCTTGTTGTTCTGTTTATTACTTTGATGACCGGTTTGCATCATACCGATGCACTAGCTGATTTCGGCGACGGCTTGATGGTGAAGCGGGGTAGGGAATCGAAGAAAAACGCAATGCACGACCATTCAATAGGATCGGCTGGGGCAACAGCCTTGATTTTATATTTTATAGGCATGTTTGCGACGCTCTCGTCAATTCGTGACGGCACCATCCTACTTTCGTTCCTACTGACTTCAGAAGTGATCGCTAAATATATGATGGTAGAACAGGCCCATTTTGGCAAGGCTGCTTGGGATGGACTTAGCTCTCCTTTTGTCTTGGCCATGAAAAATAAGATGAAATTCATAGTTTGTACGTTGATAACCTTGACTATAGTGTTTCTTGTAACTGGATACGAAGGTCTTATCACTTTAGCAATTGCGTTTCTGGTTGCAGGATTGATCCAATTTATTGCTCGTCTGAGCTTTGGAGGAATTTCTGGAGACGTTATGGGGGCTTCAAACGAAATTGTTAGATTGGCCTGCCTGATTTCCCTATCCTCTATTTCGGGTTTTATTTCACCATGATGGCTGTGATTATGTGTGGTGGCAAAGGATCTAGATTCATTACTCCAGATAATATTGAAAAACCATTAGCGCGCATAAAGGGTAAAACTCTTATTGAAACCGTATTACATGCCGTGATTTTGTCTGGTCAGTTTAGCAGAATTGTTTGCGTATCTAGCCCTCGTTCTCCACAGACAACAGAGTTTTTACAAAGAAATTACAGAACAGATCACAATATTGATGTGATGGTTGCTGACGGACTAGGGTTTTCCAAAGACCTGTCCAAGGCTCTAAATTCGATGGCTGAACAGAAGGTTCTTACTCTTCCTTCGGACTTAGCTTTACTTGATTCAGATACCGTCAAAAAATTGATCAAAAGATGCACACCGTCTATTAGGAATACATGTATAACAGCAGTTGCAGATAGATCATTTGTTAGCTCCATCGGCACGACCTGCAGTTACTTGATTGATATCGAAAGCAAGGAGTACTGTTACACAGGCGTCTGTGGGTTCTATCTGGGCACGTCGCTCTCTGACGAACCGTTTGAGGAATTCTATTCAATTGTAAACGAGATACAGCTCATTGTCAATATTAATACCGCAGAGGATCTAGGAATCGCTGAACATTACTTGGATGACGACTTAATCTAGATTGTTTATAACTTTGCCCAATATGTCCGCCTTCGATCCTGTTCTTTTTACTAGCATGGCTCCACATTTTTTGCAGTAAACATCCGCGGTAGCGTGACTGAATACTATTTTCTTTTCATCGCATTGGCTGCATTGAGTCAAAATAAACCTAGTGTGAGGTTTAGGTATTAGGATCATGTTTTTCTTCATACCAAATACCACCTAGCTACGGTTGGATCTCCAATTTACGGATCCTCATTCCTTCTTTCATAGTCTTTCTTTGACAATTCTTACAGGTGTATTTCAAGGTAATTTTCTTCGAAGTCTTTGCTGTTCTCTTGAGTTCGGGAAACTTTTGTCCTCCGTACCCCTTCTTGTCTTCCGCGTGCCTTCTTGCGCCTAATGCCATCTTTCTATCTTTACCTTTCTTATATATTGAAATAGATTGTGTAGTATGAGTTTTACATTTCGGGCAGAATTTCCGAAATTCCTTCTGCATCTTCATACATGTTCAGATATGAAAGGGTAATTTAAGGACAGCGTACTTAACTTCGCTTCCTACCGTGCAGGGTAAGATAATTCTTGACCGACAAGCTGACAATTAAACGTCAGAAATGACGCAATGCAATATGTTCGTAATGGGTTTTCTGAGTAAATCTAATATACTAAGTCTTATATTCCAATAGGTGATGTTCGAAGCACTGCTAAAACAAGTAATCGTCTTCTCTATGGAAAGCTTTGGGGTATGGGTTCCGCTAGCATTTGGCCTTGCAGTAGGACTTGCATTTGCAGTAATTTCAGGCGCACGACGTTCTTCATAGACGACCTCGAGCTCATATTTTTATTTTTATACTTTCTATCGCCTTAGTCGGTACAGTCTATCCTTATTGTATTGATCCAATTTTTACATATTCTTCATCAAATAGTTCAAAGAACATTTGCCGACTAAATCACTAACAATAATTTGTAAAAAACCAAAGGTACGTTCGATGCAAATTGCTTCTCCGCAACTACAATTGCGTCGTTCTTTTTATGTGAGAAAATTTCCAACTGGCTTCTAACATTTCAGTTCCTACTGCAATTAATGATAACGATAATAATATGGTTGTCGGCTCTTATAACTTTCGATGAGTTACCTAGCCAAGATCGGAGTTGAGAAAGTAAGGCATCTGAAGGTCTCCACCAACCAAACAACTAGTTTCTTATGGGAAGGAGAGAACGTATTATCTACTCCTTCTATGATATCAGAAATGGAAGAGACCT
>JAATVP010000259.1 GCA_014523625.1 Nitrososphaerales archaeon TH5896 | reverse complement strand
CTCCAAGGCGGCGGATCTTTAGGCGCGTTTGCCTGTGGTGTATTTAAAGCTATCACGAATTACAAAATCAAACTAGACATAATTGCGGGCACGTCTATTGGTGGCATTAATGCAGCGATTATAGCTGGGAGCAAAGATAAAAATCACCCAGAAAAATCATTGGAGGGCTTTTGGTTAGAACTGTCTGAAGGGTTTGTAGATTTGGACAAAGTAGTCTCTCCTCCAAAATCTATGCCTGATTATGTGGAAAAGTTGCTGTCATTGACTTCCGTTTATATGTACAGTGGTGTTAATGCATCGTCGACCTTAGATGAAAAAAATAGCCTTTCAAATTTGCAATCCAAGCAACATGATGAGAAGATGAGACTATTTCGATCCTTTTGTAGTTCGGCTATCTTCGGAAATGAAAAGATGTTTAAGCCCAGATGGATTCAGGAAACTCCGCTTTCAGATCCAGAGTTTTTCACCCCACAAAATTGGACTTATATGTACGACCATACTCCATTACTAAAAACATTAGAAAACTATATCGATTATGATAAATTAAAACCCGATGGAAGTCCTAACTCTCGCTTAATACTAACGGCGGTAAACATTTTAAATGCCGAACCACTAACATTTGATAGTTCAAAGGAACAAATAACGCCACAGCATATACTCGCAACTTCTGCTTATCCTCTTTACAATTTTAAATGGGCTGAGGTCAAGAAAGGAATATACTCTTGGGATGGAAGTCTGCTTAGTAATACTCCATTAAGAGAAGTCATTGACGCTTCGCCTGTAAACGACAAGCGGATCTTTATTGTTGAAAATTATCCAAAAAAAGTTGATCTGCTTCCAAAGAACCTACCTGAGGTCTATCATAGGGCAAGAGACATTATGTTCTCTGACAAAACGGAACACAATATAGCCATGTCGAAAGTGATTACAATGTACCTCAAATATATCGACGAACTCTATCAATTAATTGAAAAGCATATTGATTTATCAAAGGTGGATAAAGACCAGCTCAAGAAAATCCGCTATAAATATAAGAAAATAAAGCACGAACGCGGTGCTGAGATAAAAGATATTTTGTATATAACGCGAGACGAACCTTTCCCTCACATATACGAGAATGCGGATTTTTCTCCTCAAACGATAAAAGCTTCTATCAGAGAGGGAGAGATGAAGACAGCTGAAATACTAAATCGAAGGCAAGAACAAGGACACACAAAGCGTATACCTTGAAGGTCCATGAATATTCCGAGCTTTCTAGATTAACTGTTAAATAATTTTTAAGCATATGTATTGTGTCCAACGTTGACACGTCAATTGCCCCAAATCTTGGGAATCCAACTAAATGACCATATCTTAACTAGTGATCCCTGTCTTGAGAAATAATGTATGGCTCCTCGATCCGAATAGGGACATGAGGTTATACGATGTAGTAGTTTCTGGAGCACAGGTGACTGATCGAGTAGACTTATCTAAAGTAAATCTTAAAAATAAGAAATAATTATCTTCAAATGATCTCATCAGAGTACATACCAAAAGATCAACTTGTACGTTTCGAAAAGATAAAGGGATCGCTTGAACTAGCATACAACCGTGTAATTGAGTCGTTAAATGATTCAAGTTCCTTACCGTACATACCTAATATCTATCCAATACCGATTATGATTACGAGAATATCCACAATTCATGCAAGGATGATCAAAGTTTTATTTTATAGTGTTGCATATCCAGATAAAAATAATTATGAAAGATTTGCAATATATCCTACTCTAACACTTATTGAGAGATTACCCAATTACCTAATGGGAGTAATAGGTCATGAGATAGCTCATATAATTGCGCTAGAAGGAAAGGTAAGCGTATCAAAATCTGACCTTTATTCAATTTTAAGAAATAGGAAAGAGAACGCTAAATTTAAAGAGAAAAAAGCTGAAATGGTATACAAGTATTTTGATGAACCGATATCATCAGAGATAGCTCGATGGAATCGTATTAGTATGAGAAAAGACATAGAAGAAATCGTGTCAAACGGCGTACAGCAAGTAAACCAGCAGGCTTTTGACAGAGTTATATTCAAGGAGGAGATAGAAAAGTTTCACAATTTTATTAGGTCGAAATTAAATGAATCAGAACACCGTTGAATTATGTTAATCTTCATAGGTTCTAATAGAGTAGGAAGCATCAGAAAGCATCTATTCTTGATATTCCTACCTACTACTTACATCGAACATGAGAGCTGTTCATATCAACCTGGATCATTATTTTGTCATTTACCTCCTTACTTGAAGTAAGATCATGAAACTAATTACTTAAGTTAGAATCATATTAGATATACTCATAGAAATAATAGGTTTAATTCACCTAAACGTTTCCAATAGTTTGGAAAGGTCTTGTCGACTTTCAAGAATATTAGACCAACTTGTTACGGATTTTTTGAAATCTCTTTCACCTGCCAACTTTTCTTTTACACTTTGTATTGTAAAATCCGTAGGCAAGATCCGATCAATGATCTTCCATTCTAATGGCATCGAGACGGTAGCAAGTGGAGTAGGCCTAGCAGAAAGGGCTGAGGCCAGCGTCTTGCCTTTTGCATTCTGGTTGTGATCAAAGAAAATTTTACCTCGTCTTTTTGAGGTATTCCAATCCATTGTTATTTTGTTAGGTTCTTTGCTAACCAATATTCTACCAACGGCTTCCGCAAAGCTTCTCGTTTGATCATAAGTGTATCCTGCAGAGACAGGCACAAAAATATGTATTCCTGTTTTCCCTGAAGTTTTAATATACACTTTGATTTTCAATTTATCAAAAACTTCGATTTTTAGTAACTGGGCGATTTTCACTGTTTCCTTGAATGCAGCATAGTTATACTCCGGCTCCTCTTCAACGCTGGTCTCTAATCCAGAGTAAATGTATGGATCCAAATCGAAAACAACAAAGTCTGGATGACTAAGGCCACATTCTTCTTCATCCAGTGCATCAGAATCCTCTAGACAGGCATCATAATCGACAACCCTACTGTACCAAGGGTGTATTTCTATACATCCAAGATTTGCCAGCCAGAGCAGCGTTTCCTTGTTATTACATATCAAATAATTAGTCGATCTCCTCACAGATTCCGAATAAAGCTTCACTGAATTAACAAATTCAGGTTTTTTCATATTCCAATTTTTTTGATAAAAGTGTTTACCCGTTATTCCATCAGGGTATCTACTCAAGGATAATGGTCTATCTCTAAGAAAAGGGAGCAGGTAATTACTTATCTTGTCATAATATTCGATCAAGTTTCCTTTTGTTAGCTCACCATGAAATGGATTTTTCGGCCAAAAAACCTTATCAAGGTTAGTAAAGTTACTCTGTACTCTCTTGGCAGTGAATGTAGTAATAGAATTTGTGTTCGAAGCTAGCACTGAAGGTGATTGCCCTGAACTTGGTACTTGCGATGTCGGCGATGGTGGTGGCGCCACCGATGATGATAGAGTTTGCTTCGTGTAGTATTGTGGTTTTACATTGGATAATTCCTTTAGGCTCTTAGGTTTTTCAAGAGTGCAATCTTGAGGCTTCTTATCATCTCTAATCCTTAGAAATATGGGAGCTCTCATAATCATGTCCTTTGTCCAGCCGTCAAACTTGACTTCAACTACGAGCAATGGGCGTACCCAAACTGGATCCCTATTGGTATATGGTACGTGAGATACCGGAATCTCGTCGCTCCTTATTTCATGCAATTTATTGAAAATGTCAATAATCTGTGGACCGTCGAACCCGCTTCCAGAGTGCCCAATAAAGACAAGTTTCTTATTATATGCGGCCAGCAGCAAAGATCCAAAATAACCCTTTCTGTTACCTTCGCCTCTAGTATATCCAATCACCACACAGTCCTGAGTATGTAAATTTTTGATCTTTAACCAATCAGCGGTTCTAGCACCTTGAAGATATCTGCTGTTCTTATTCTTTGCAATTATGCCTTCAAGATCGCGTGCCTTAATATTCTCGAATAGCTCTATGCCTTTTTCTTTAAATGATTCAGATATCCTTATCACATTGTGGTTGTCTTGTCTCAAATTTATTACATTTGACAGCAATTCTCTTCTCTTCCAGAATTCCAAATTTTCGAGGTTCTTGCCGTCCAAATATAGAATATCAAAAATATAGAAAGTAGCCGGAATTTCTTTAGAAAGGTTTTGTATATCTAAATCGTGATCTAGATTCATTCTACTTTGATGACTTTGAAAGTCTGGGTGACCTTGTTCATTTAAAACTACGATCTCACCATCAAGGACAACCGAGTCCTCACATCTTATGACTGAAAATGATCGGATCGAATCGCTGATTTCTGGATATCTGTGACGAATGGATTTATTAGTTCTAGATTTGAGCTCAAGTGCATTCTTGCTTTTGCTATAAAAAAGTATAGCCCTGACCCCGTCCCATTTGATTTCAAATTCCCATTTCTTATCGTTAAAGGGTTTATCAACTGGGGTAGAGAGCATTGGCCTGATTGTATTCGGGAATTCAGACGATGGAAGTTGTTGGATTTTAATTTTATTAACATACTGAGTGTCAGTCTCATCAGTCGTTACATTGTCCTGGGGGAGTCTAGGATTCATTTGAGAGCTAGGATTTTCATTGTTGGCGCTGTACTTTTTTTTATTTTCATTTTTTTTAGCTTGAGACAGCACAGAATCAGGCAGAGATGTTGTAAGGTCCTCTTCTGATACGAACTGGTCAACATACTTTATTATAAGCCACTGGTTTTCGCGACCGGTTCTAATTAAAGAAAATTTACCATTTACCTTGTGCCCATGCAATACAAAAGTTATCTTCCCTTTATCAAACTGCCGAGAAAATTGTTCATTAGATTTTTCCAATGTATAGAAACCGGTGTCCCAAACAAGTACAGTCCCTGCTCCGTAGTTTCCCTCAGGAATAGTGCCTTCAAATAGAAGGTAATCCAAAGGGTGGTCTTCAGTGAGAATTGCTAGGCGTTTAACTTTGGGGTCAAGTGAAATTCCTTTCGGAATGGCCCAAGATCTTAGTACTCTGTTTTCTGTTTCGAGTCTAAAATCATAGTGCAACCTTCTAGCACTATGCTTCTGAATGACAAAGCGCCTTCTGTTATCAATTATTGGCTGATCAGTAGGAGCTCCAGCAGGTTCAGGAGTCTTCGCAAAATTTCGTTTCCTATTGTATTTTTCAAGCATAAGCTAAATCTAGCCTTTTACGTGTTACCTTAATTGAGAGGCACCATACTATTTTTGGATTTAGAATCTTAAACTGACATTATTTGTTTCGCTTAACGAGCTTAGTCCACTGCCCCGTACCCATTCGAGCTTTTCTACGTCTAAAGGTTCCCGAGGCCCCCACTCCGGGGGGGCCTGCTAATCATACCATGGGTGCACTCCTTGCTTCACCGAATCAAATGATCTTCGCCGTAATGACTGCTTCCAAAAATCGACGAGAAGACGCAATATTTGAAATATTTCTTGCCAGGACGATTAGACTTTATTCCATATTTCATTAAGAGAGCACGAAGTGTCGAGATCACCGCCGCTACGCGAAAGAAAATGTATTTGCTTCCTGTAACGGAATTCGGCAAATAAGGTAAAATCTTGTCAGACCTGGAAATTGTATCCTGCCTACAATGGACCCCAAATTAAAAGAATAGAACAACCAGGTACTAAACTGTAGTGTAAGAGCCTAAAAATCTTAGGCCTTCTAAATCGTTCAAACATTTTGATCTCAACTGGAAAATACACCTAACTTTTGCCGAATATCGCAACCGCTCTCGGTATTACTTCCAGTTAACTTCTATAACATAAATCTTCCTAATAATCAACAATTGCAACAAGGGAAACCCTGAAGTCTTATTTCTGATGAGGGACCTGGCTAGGAACCATAGAAGGAAGAGTCAAAACCAGATCTAAACTTAAAGCACTGCAAATACTAAGCTTAAAACCCATGACTGGATTATATCTATCTTACTTTTGATCTCTTCATTTTTTCTTGCAAAAGCATTATCCCTTGAATCAATGTCTATGGACGTGGGGGGCAGCCAGGAACGTAAACATCAACTGGAATAATACCATCAACACCCGGGAGTACATTATATGAGTCTATATATAGACCGCCAGTAATCGCACATGCCCCCATCGCTACAACATATTTTGGCTCCGGCATTTGATCATACACCATGCGCAATCTTGGGGCCATTTTTCTAGTTACGGTGCCTTGTACAACTACTAGGTCGCATCCAGATGAACTGGCCATAACGACCAAACCCGTCCCCAGTTTATTGCATATCCAAGAGGTTTATCTAGTGCCTTAATTAAGACGTCCCCAATTCTACTAACCATGACGAAGTTCGATTGGTTAAGCAGTTCTGTCTTCAATTCTGTATTAGCCTTCGGGTGAACTAACAAATCTCCCCAAATATCATATATAACACTTCAGAATCAGTCGTATCATCGTTGGGATATCAAATCAGCATTTTATCCTGGACTAACTGCACCGATCGCATCTGTAAAGATATGTACCGATCCTAGGACGGAAATTTTAGGCGATCAAAAATGTATAAACGACACCCGTTTCCAACTTATGTAGCATTGGGAATAAAAATCGGATTTCACGTGTCAATTTCAGGAGGTATTTCTAAATCTGTAGATAATGCTCTAAAAGAAAATTGCACCGCGTTTCAAATATTCAGTAGAAATCCAAGAGGCTGGGCTGCAAAAACATTGGACAATAATGATGTCGCGCTGTTCAAAGCCAAACTGGCAGGACGCACAGAACCTAACGAATCAATAACAAGTACATCAGCAAGGACAACTAGCAAGAGCAAAAAGCAGGAAAAAGTCGAATCTTTAATCGACAGAAATGCGATCTTTGTTCATATGCCTTACCTACCCAACCTTTCTTCACCCAATAAAAAAATCTACGATCAATCAGTACAAGTCTTGTCAGACGAATTAAAAAGAACCAGTACTCTGGACATCCCCTATCTCGTGATTCATCTTGGGAGTCACCAAGGCGAAGGAATTAAGAAGGGAGTTGAACAACTGGTTATGGCATGCTCTTACGCGATTCATTCAGCTTCAGCAGAAAACACCGTTTCGATACTTTTAGAAAATAGTGCGGGTCAGAAAAATACTGTTGCCAGCGATTTTAAAGAGTTAAGGATAATACTTGATAATCTGTATGACCATAACTCCAGTAGCAAAAAAGATCGATTTGGTATTTGCTTGGATACCTGTCATGCATTTGCTTCGGGATACGATCTTGCTTCTAAAGAAGCAGTTTATGAGACGATGGATAAATTCGACTCGGAAGTTGGATATAAATATCTAAAACTGATCCATCTCAACGACTCGAGAGACAAATTTTTTTCCCGCCGTGATAGACATGAACACGTAGGGCTTGGCGAAATAGGGGAAGAGGGGTTTAAGGCGTTCTTGAGACACAATTCTCACAAAAATATACCTCTGATAATGGAAACGCCAATCGATAGTAGACGAAGCAATTCAGATAATCTGAAGTTTGTTAAATCTGTTCTTGGCAATGATTGAATAAGAATGCATTGGAGCCTATGAGGAGCTATAGTAAGAGACAGCAGGTTTTTCCGATTTCTATAACCACCCAACTATTGACAACATTCGTAGCCAGAAATGGGCTCATGCAACGAAGATATTCAATGCCTTTGATTTAAAGGCGCGATACTGGTTATAACTTGTTCAACCCATACCGTAAGTCGTATTGTCTTTTAGAAATTGTAACAGACTCTTTGCAATCTAATATTTCCAAGGTAAATTTCATTTTTTACATCTCATATATATTTAGATGTCATTAACCATAATGTGTTCAATTGAATGTGTTGGAATTAGTTCTCTGTTGATAATTACATTCGCAGCTTCATCTTTATAATAAGTAATTGTCACATATTCTGCAACTATTTGTATATTGATGGTCTCGATAGTCTGATTTCGTTCGTATTTTGCGGTCAATATATCAAGCTTTTCAATAGTACTTGTGTTCGATGTACGCCTCAAATGGGTTATTACTACATTCTTTACACGCACTCCGTGAAATTTTATGGAAGTTTCTTTTCTTGAGTCGGCCATCACAGAACTCTACTTATCCAAGTACTTTAACATAGCTGAAATCGGTAATGATGTACGGTACACTCAAAAGGTTGCGGTCATTATATGGGCACTTGCAGGTAAGATCATCAAAAATGTATTACAATTCCTTGTTTGAATAAATCTAGTATAAATCTATGCACTAGGACCCAAACGTGACGGTGGAGGGCAAGAAATCAATTAAATACTATCAAACTAAATGCCAACACAGCGATCTCTATTAGAATATTCATTTTCGATCGAGTACAAGTCGACGTACAAAAATGATTTCAGTCTTATTTATAATAAACGAATCAGCCCCACGTTTGTTCTTCAACATTATAGCTAATTCATCCACACAGAGATTTTGTTACTATGATAGAGAAATTCTTGCAAATCAACGAAATGAATTTGATTCAAACAGCAGATTCTAGTATTGAACGTAACCAATTCGAGGGTATTGTTTTGAATCAAGCTATCATAACTAGTAGCGATTGTAATAATCATCGCCACCTTTGTCTCCGATCTCCTGACCAGTCTCCAAAATAACCCTTAACTATCTCCTAGTGAATTCTCTAGTATGAATACTGTCAAACTAGAACTTTCCACGAAGGGAGCTTGAACTCTTGTACGCTTCCTTCAAGAGATATTTGGACCCTTCAACTGCTGTACTTGTGCCGGAAGACGCCACATTAGATGAAATGAACGAACTCTCGGAGAAACTTAAGAAAGAAATAAGCAAAAGTAACGGACAAGGTTGAGGAGTTCTAATTGATATCTATTTAGTAGACGACTTCTATGTGTAGAAAATGTTATTTGCTGTACAAGTCCCCAGTTATTGGCCTCTCTGTTCTATCAATTTTATACAAGAAATCTAGATTTGCGATGCAGCTCTAACGACAACTTCGGATAAAGCGGGATGCACATGAACCGCTCTAGTAATATTATCGATAGTCCCAATATTGCCCTTAGAATCAAAAGTCTTCATTGCTACTACCACCTCATGAATAAGAACAGGAGCGTCTGTTCCAATGATGTGACAACCAAGTATTTTTCTACTATCCTTGTCAACTAAGAATTTGATGAAACCTTCATGGTCTTCTATTGCAAGGCCCATTCCAGTGTTAATGAATGGATAGATTGACTTCAAGTAATCTTTATTCTCCTCTTTACCTTTCTGTTTCAAAAATTGCTCTGTCGCACCAACCGCGGCGATTTGTGGGGAAGTAAATATTGCGTGAGGAACAGCAGCATAATCGACCGGAATCATGTCTTGTGGCTGAATTATATTATGAATGGCATAGCGCGCTTCCAAATTCGCGCTATGTTTAAACGGATATCTTCCAACTACATCTCCTAGCGAATAGATACCTTCAATATTTGTCTGTAAGTATTCATCTGTCACGATATAGCCCATATCGTCCAACTTTACACCAGTCTTATCAAGATCGAGTAAATCTGAATTCGGAATTCTACCAACTGCTATTAGTAACTCATCTGACTCAATCGTTATTGTCTTGTTTGATTCTTTGTTCTTTGCGGTAACAGTATATATTTCAGTAGTAGCGATTCCAGCGTTACTTGTGCTGTTATTCAATACATGGCCGTCATTATTTTTATCCTTTGAAACTGATTCTGCGACGTAACCAAGATGGACATCATATTTCTTGACAAATACATCAGTTAATCTTTGTGAAATATCTTCATCCTCGTCAGGTAGCAATTTGTCCCGAAGTTGTATAATGTTAATTTTCGTCCCGAGACTTCCAAAGAAATGAGCTAGTTCGCAGCATATGTACCCTCCTCCTATTATGGTAAGGGCAGCCGGTTGTCTTTTTAGCCTTAGTGCTTGATCACTAGTTATAAAGCCTGCTTTATCCAATCCATTTATTTTTGGAATTCTAGGTCTAGAACCTGACGCGATTAAAATCCTAAGGGCGCTAATTCTGTTATTGTTTCTATCTCGGTTTCCTCTGCGTAGCTTGTTACTTTTCTTGATCCTCTCGTCTTGTAGATCTTTATCTAATGCTTTGAGCTCTAATTCTTTGGTGCCAACAAATCTGCATTCACTATGAAACATTCTTGGATTGTCCACCTTACTATATGCTTTTTGAATCTCCTCTGATTCTGAATCAACTATGCCAGTGACGCGGTTGACTATTTTTTCAAAATCAATTGATATCTTTCCATCTATTACTATCCCGAATTTTTCGGATTGTCTTATTGACTCCATCATATCTGCACTGTGAATTAGCAGTTTGGAAGGGATACAACCATTGTTAAGGCAGGTGCCGCCCATCCTCTTTTTCTCTATCAGGGCGACTCTGAGGCCCTTTTCTGCAGCAGCGTTAGCAACGTCCAACCCAGAACCAGATCCTATGACTATCAAATCAAAATCACTCTGATACCTACTCATCTAGACGGGGAGGGAATTTACATACAAGAGATAAAAGCGTTTTTAGTAGGACCACAAATTGATTTTGAAAGGCATAAGTCAACCGAGTAAGAGCATTGCCATTTTGAGCCAGTCATCATCATTCTAGCCGCTTGATTTATGAACTATTTTGTAGTTCCATCCAATGAATAAAATTTTTTGTTCTAGCCATCGAACAGGTGCTCTACTCCTACTCTAAGATGCTGAAGCTAATGAAGCACAATTAGCGGTTCCGACAGGTGGATATGGAATAAACACTATTCCTGCGACAATAGATATTGGTAATAGAGCAATACCATAATCCGCTATCTTCATGGTAGTGATGAATTTCGACTGCCACTTATTATCTATGGCCAAAACTGCAAAAAGAACCTGAGGAATAAAAATTAGTTGTTACTTTTCGTTACTGTTGTATAGTAGTCTATAATGAGAAAATGGGCATGTATACATCTCGATGAATGACATAGTATACTGGCCTTTGTTTTTTACTTATCATCCTGTCACTGCAAATAATGCCAAAAGTGAGGAGCTGTATGAGAAGAGTCAAACAAATCATCGTGAGGTGAGATATCCTAATATGGCATTCGTTAAGGCACCCTTCTCTACGGTAACCCATAATGTAGTGATTAACATGCGGTATTTTCTTGGAAGAATATTTACGTCGTTTCCGAGTTGCCGTTCATTCATTTACGTCGTTTCCGAGTTGCCGTTCATGAGTAGAATTTTCTAGAATACGACGTGAAAGGTAGGAACAGCTTTCATCGTTGTAGAAAGTAACAAAAAATTCCTAAATAAGGAAATAGCATCTGATCATCGAAAATTGACAGGGCATTTAGTTAAAGGAAGAATGTTGGAAAAATAAAATCTCAGTTTGGAATCGGTATTTGTAGACATAATTAATATTCCCAAAAAAAAAGAACATTAAATCCACATAACAATACAAGGTGCGCTTAAATAAATATGACCAAAGTTTTGTGCGTCATGGACAGATCTCTAGTTCGTATTTGTTACCTTCTCAATTATGTCGTGGCAGGTCATTTGTTCGGATTGAATCACTAGAAGTTACATCTCTCACTAGTGAGGGGTTAAAAGAATATTACATTCGCAGTTATGGACCCTTCATATCGTGTTCGGTTTTTCTGTGTCCTTGCATTTCAGAGTCACTCTTAACATACTGGACACTTGAATTTCTTTCTTGAGAAAAAATCAAAGTGCATAATGTGATTTAGTATATATTATTATTGAGTATAAATGCACGTATTATTGAGTATAAATGCATCATTATCCTTCTTCGTAACTTTTTTCTATCTGTAATACTGTTACACTCCTTATGGCTACAGTTCATGGATTAGCGGAGATGAACCCTGTAGCACAATCGACTTTCTAAATGCAATAAAACTATTTCAAGAAAAAGTGCCTAGTAGTTCTACATACAACAGGGAGAGAATTGCCTTTGTGATAGCTGATTAGATATTATGTGAAAAATAATGTAACATTTTAAAGAACTAGAATTGTCAGAATGGATGATGAAAAGATAGGACCACTAAAAATCAGAGGGAGTTCATGCAAGAGCGGCACAAAAATATTCCTCCAGCCAGTACTACTCTAGTTTGGATCATTCTTTTTCTTCTTCTTTTTCCCACAAAACATCTGCCGTCTTCAATTACAAAGTATATTCTGATAAATTGGCCATGTAACCACCTTCTCAAGCATGGGCCACGGCATGCTTTTGACCGATATGTACGACGGTAACTGTGACTTTACCTAAATATAATCATCATTATTCTGATGTAGCTGTTTGCTTCTCTAATCTCGTACACAGAGCCAAACGTCTTTTTTCTTCCTTGAGAATAGAGCTCACACTTGTTGAAAGTTTTCTAGCATTCTTTATCTTGCCATTAAGCCGTTTAGAAATAGCAGCTAATACCTCGTAGTGTGTTACTTCGCCACCTTCAGCAAGACATAGGAATTCAATTGCTTCAGAAGAATCTGGATCCGGCCCCAAACAGGTCTGCATCATACTTGAACATTTTTGAGCTGTCTCTTGTGCAACAAGTTGGACTTCCGACGAGTTAAGTTCGGCGCTTCCGTTCCCAAGATTCTGGACCATGTCTTCTAGCTTTGATTGATGACTACTAGCTTGAGCAAAAACTCCTCAGGAACTACAAGGATATGTCGAGCAGTTAACGAATGTTCACCGGAATCTTGTAGAAGTAGAGTTGAATAGTTTTTTATAAATGACGTAATGACAAAGACCATTTCACGAGAGCAGCTGGCAATTATTCCCGGGGTTAGAAGTTCATAGTTGAAAGTGTGTTTTACTTGAGTACTGCGGATCGCACATTCGGAAGGAAAAACCGCGGCGAAATTCCTACCCTACCTCAATCTATCCGTTTAATTACTCTTACAAAGGGTAACTTATCTGAAAGTTTCTTATCTTTTCCCGTAGCTTCGCTTCCGTATCCTTGATCTTTTGTAAAATACTCAGATTTATCAGGTTTCTCTTTTTTCTCAAATTGTTTTGCTTCATCCTCTGTAATAGTTAAACTTACCACATGTCCATCCCAACCCTCTACTCTGTCAAGTGGAATGTAATAGTATTTTCCGCCTCTTTTACCTTTTTTTACGACGATTGTGTCTTTGTTCATAGCTTCTATTTCACCGATTTCCTTACCCTTTCTTTTTCTTACATAGACAGATTGCTTGGTCAGATCCATCACACTTTTTGTTGACTGGTCATTACGATTGGGACTATCGTATGTCATTCGGTTCACAAAATTCTATAATTATAATAGTATATAACGGTTTAACATCAGGTTAGATATGTACCACCAGTGCTAGAACAAACTGTCTATTGTGCTAGCCTTCGGTACGCTCCCCCTCGGAACAATTTGTTGTATGTCAAGGGAAGCATAGTGCAAGTCCTTAGAGTAGCGGTATATTTTCATATGATATGTGGATGCATTATAAGACTTTCAGAAACAGATAATATTCAACGACCATAAGTCAGAGATGTTTTATAGTTTGTCGAGTAAATATCATTACAGTGGGAAAGCTAACTGACAAAGTTAAAGATACATTAGAAACTGCTAAAGATTCAGTCATCGGAACAGAAGAAGGTGCTGACAAGCAATCTGAGAGGGAGCCTCTAACTGAATATGAATCGAAGGAGCCAATGTCGCCTGCAAAAATAAGAGAACATGAACCTACAGCGGTAAAGAGAGAAATGACCGAGAATATCACTGACTCAGGGCAGGTAGGAACAAATCCGCAAGATGCAGCCGAGAGAGCTCGACGCAACGGTATGACTAAAGGAACAGCTAGCGCCGGTGAAACGGGAAGCGACTACGAACAAGGAACTGCAGGGGCAAACCAGTAATCAACTCTCGTTGTCATTAAATCGTTGAAGCGTGCATTATACCTTCCTTTTTTTATATTGAATTTTTTTTGAATAATAGGCCTGATTCATACGTATTATTTATGTTACTATCCAACGACCAATCGATATCTCCAGATGAACGTTGATTGTCGAGCACCACTTCTAAAAGAACTCCCCGTAATTGTAAAAATGCATTAGTCAAATATGCATCATATTCAGCTAGATCCAGAGGAGGAGAGACTTGTAGTCTATCATAATACCTAATGTGAAGAATGAATAATTATTAATTCAAGTACTATTCTTCAAACATAGACATTCTTTGAATTGTTTATATAGGAAACAAACGATACATTATGAATAATGTATGTAGGACAAGTTGTTTTTGTATTTTGAAGACTTTGGTATATCAGGGAAAGATGTTCAAATCGACGGCAAACCTCAACCCAAAATTCAAAATTTCTGAGGATATAATATTGCGTATTACCTCAACCGCCCTGTGTGGTTCAGATTTAAATCTTTTATCTATGATTTACGCACGGTTGTGCCTTCATAGATATTAACGGAGAGGATTATTCCTTCATGCTCGTATCATTACCATATTACGTAATTTACTCTCTACTTTCATTGATGCGCATTTCTAACATGATCATCAAGTTCTTCTTTATTACGGGCGGTTAGTCCATAAGTAGTACAAGTTTGAGACAAATTGTAGTCCTGCTCGGTAATCTTACTGACATTCTGTATAAGGCCACAGCTCAAATAATGCTCATCAAAATTAACTCCATTAACAATTTCTGTTATTTCGACATCAATATTGCAAACACGACATTTTGTTGTATTCCTTCTGTCCATCAGATTCACTTTTAATTTTCCCATCATTGTTTATTAAAGTTCGTCTCGACGTAATATCGATTAAGCAAAGCCTGTGCAACTGCTCACATTTGGTCTCCCTGCGAATCGATATGGTATTCGAATGACTTCAATGAAAATAAAAATTCTACCTTTAATGATTTTTTGATCTCACTCTTGTTTTACCTTTAAATATTATGTATCCAAAAGTTTCTATATGCAGGGAGAGCCAGGTGTTGATTATGACGAACCTGGCTCGGCCTGCAGGTCTTGATCCGCTGATATGTGATTTGTGTAAGCAGCGATTCAACAGCCTTGACACATTGGGAGAGCATCAAAAGAAATATCATAACATGTAAAAAAATACCTGACAGATGACTTTTTAATTAGCGTAGGATGGCTTAACCAAGATGAGAACGGTGTTTATAGGATCACAAACAAAGGTCAAACCAATCCGACGGAACGAGAGAGTTGTACCTAATTTTACAGTATTTCCTTAAGTGAATAATAGTGTATGTGTATTGAAATCGTTCATCTAGTAGACCTGTAACTTTCCGACTGAGAAGCTAAAATCTAGAGCAATTATGACATCTCTCAATCTAAAAGTAGGTAGGTATCTATTGTAAGTGGCATTTCAGGCAAGTTCGTCCTACCACATGACTGAAAATTCGGTAATTTTAAAGATTCAACAGTTTTTAAATTAATTAGTGGAAGTATGCATTTTTGTATCCTTACAATTTTATAACCGGCTTTCTTTAGCTTAGGTGGAGGTTGACGTAGGAATTGAAAAGAAGGAGTAATTTCTCAATAGGGGCTAAATGCGAATGTATGTGCCATACTAAAGGCAATATCCAAGATTTTT
>JAATVP010000258.1 GCA_014523625.1 Nitrososphaerales archaeon TH5896 | reverse complement strand
TTTGTTGTAGGTACAAATAATCAGCTGTACTACAAGACACAGTCCTCAACTAACACCAATTCCTGGTCTCCAGCATGGACATCCCTGGGTGGAGGTTTGAGAGCCAATACAGATCCAATTGGAATAGCAAATAACGATGGTAGGCTGCAGGTGTTTGTTGTAGGTACAAATAATCAGCTGTACTACAAGACACAGTCCTCAACTAACACCAATTCCTGGTCCACATCATGGACATCTCTGGGTGGAGGAATAAAAGCAGATACAAGTCCAGCTGTTGCAAGAAATAATGATGGTAGGCTGCAGGTGTTTGTTGTAGGTACAAATAACCAATTACAATACCGAGCTCAGACAGCAGCTGATAGCAGCGCATGGTCCACATCATGGACTTCTCTGGGTGGAGGCTTGAGAGCCAATACAGATCCAATTGGAATAGCAAATAACGTTGGTAGGCTGCAGGTGTTTGTTGTTGGAAGCAATAATCAGTTATATTACAAGACTCAGTCCTCACCTAACAGCGATACCTGGTCTCCAGCATGGAGTTCTCTGGGTGGAGGAATAAAAGCAGATACAAGTCCAGCTGTTGCAAGAAATAATGATGGTAGGCTGCAGGTGTTTGTTGTAGGTACAAATAATCAGCTGTACTACAAGACACAGTCCCCACCTAACAGCGATTCCTGGTCTCCAGCATGGACATCCCTGGGTGGAGGTTTAAGGGATAACAGCGATCCTGCAGTAGTCCCCAATGCCGATGGAAGGCTTGATGCTTTTGTCGTGGGACCAACATCAACTGGGCCGCCGAATCCACCCCCTGGAGGAGGTAGTACCACCAGGGACGGTGTAACAGTACCTTTCAAGATAAAGGGACAATGGGACTATGAATACGAGAAAGACGAACGAGATGGCGGAGCCAGACACAACATGAACGCAGCAGGAACCTCTCTGGTAATGGTAGGCTACTTCAGAAGTTCAGGCGGTTCTGACGACGTGGCCATGAAGCTTTTGGGAGGTGCTCATACCGATTCTGCTCCATATGATGGCTGCGTTTACGACCCAGCAATAGCAGTAGATTCTGGCCAACCAAGATTGAGAGCTGAATGTCCTCACCCAGATTATACAGATAACTTAGACCTAGACTTTGAGCAGCAAGGCGTATCAATACATAATAGGTGGGTCGGATTCATGGCAGTAGCATTACAAGAACAAGCAGGAGTAAGAATACAAGTATATCAGGACCAAGGGAATAATGACAACCAACCCGCAAACCAATGGGTAAAAGTATTGGAGTTCTTTGATGATGGAACTAAAGTTAGTGGAATAGAAGGCGCAGATAGATTTCCATTGAGAGAACTCCCCGCTACTGCACAGAATACATTTAGAATAGACGAGACTCCAGGCCTACAAGAAAAGTGGCTGGCTATCGCAGAGATTGACCTAAGTGTGCTTTCATCAGTGCAATTTATTCAAACCCCTACTGCAGATCCAAAGGGTGTAACTACAGGAACAAATGCGGCAGTAGATATTACCCTATCAGGTACCGATCCTAATAACGATCCCATAACCTTCAGTATAGTTGATCAGCCAATGCATGGACAGCTATCTACAATTAGCGCTCAAAATATAGTAACGTATACACCGACCACTGGATACATTGGGCCAGATAGCTTTACGTACGTTGCCCGTGATAGCAAAGGTGCAACAAGCATAAACAAGGCAACAGTAAGTATTACTGTGTCAAGTACCGACGGAGGCACAAATGACAAATTCGGAATAAAGAAAATCTATCCAACAAAACCTGGTGGTGAAGAGTGGTATATGAATATGGATGACCCTCAAAATGACCCTAGAACAAGTGAACCTTCAATGAGTAGAAATAGCGACGGATCTTGGAGGGTGACCAGCGGCCAAGTAAGGTATGGTGTTTTTACTTCTTCAGGATATCAGCCAGATAATGTGGTCGAAGATCATAGCGTCTTGGCAAGCAGAGGGTACATGCAGTCTCCCAATGATTGGAAGAATGTAGAGATGACAGGGCAGGTCAAATACAATTCAGGTGGAGATGATGAATGGACATGGTATGCAAGAGGAGGGAGGCACACAGGAAGCGGATCGCCAGAAGGATGTGAGGGTGTTGCATACAAAGGGTCTTTAGCCTACACCGGAGGAGACGTAAGATGGGCAAAGGAACAATGGCACGTAAGTTACGTCTTCCAGCCATGGAGAAGTTCACCTGCAGATGGACAATTCGTAGGTTTCAAGGTGGCAATTTACAATATGCAGGTAAATGGAGAAACAGTAGTAAAGATGGAATCATGGGTGGATCCCAACAATGACAATCAGTGGCAGAAAGTATACGACTTCATTGATCAGGGTGGATGGGGTAGTGAAGGCGGCGAATGTAATGGAGAACCAGATCAAATCGTTACTTGGGGTGGCCCAATAGCCTCATTTAGATGGGACAATGGAAACAGCATAGATATCAAAAATCTCAGCGTCAGAGAAATTACACCACCAACATAGAAAACACCTTCATTCTCTCATTTTTTTAAGACAGAATTCATCAAAAAATACAGTGTCTACCAACACTTATTTTTATACTGATTTTAGGCATGTCATAGAAAGATACCACAGAACAAAGACGTTCTGAGTTTAGTACATTCCTTCTGTTCCGTTTGCGGCTTGACAACACATACTATTTCTCCAGATGAAGATGTTTTGTTTCGAAATGTTGGTTCCGATCCACAATATCATGATGCCTTATGGGTGCAGCTAATATGATATTCCTCTTTTATGCTTTTTAATTATCAGAGCTGGGTTTGTTTGAACATGCAGCAAGGCATTTTCATAGGTAACAGACAATCAGGCTTTAACAAGCCAACCGCTCAATGTAAAAAATGCACCAATTGTTACTGTTCAGAACATTTTCCCTCACATCTTGACCTACTACCAGATGGCGACTCTGAATATACTAGTTCAAATGAGGGTCTAGAACGCTATATAGGTTACTGCTGACTGGCTAACTGGCTGATTGACAGCGTTACAAGATAACTTTGTTATTTCAAATCCGAAGTTCTCGGCGAAATATATTCGGAGACTAGTTCACAAGGAAATTAAAGAGTTCCGTATCTAGAACTCAATTTGTTCCGAGGTAGGTTTTAGAGCATCCTCGGACTTGCATTTGCACTTGCGGTCATATTGTAAAGGGGTAATATGCAATATTTTGTAGCATAGTATTCTCGGTGATAACTGCAGGGAAACAGTCTCCTTCTCTAATATTGACGTAGGAGGTGCTATCTACACAATGAGTATGAAAATAGGATTTTTAATTAATTGAGGTAACGTGGATCTGCACAGATATCCCCTTTACCTGGCCTATCTGTAAGCAGTACAAAGTTATGGCGCGTTCCGTTCAGTACAACATACGTATTGCATCCTTCGGAATTAGGATAACATTGTCCTGTATCATCATCATCTGTACTATGATAGCCTTTAGGGCATCCTTCTGGATGTCTAATGAAGCAAGTTGCATCGCCGTTATTTCCAAAGCCCTCAGGACATTCCTGCTCTGCTCCAGGTATGCATTTTAGCTGAAATGCATCAAACATGCAGCTACTATCGGGAGCAAAATCTTCGTTTATTGCTGGTCTTTTCTCTTGTCGTTGTATGACATAACCATCTTCAGTAAAAAAATTTGGTTTAGAGCTAGCAAACACATTTACTGTTGGTATTAGTATCAAAATAACTATTACGATTGATATAAACATAGAGTATAACTATGTATATTATTGTATATGAAAAATAGGGACTCTAATTAGTTGTACAATATACATCTTTTAGTTTTACAAAACCTCCTGCATTGCAGATAGCTCCAACGGGTCTTGCAGAATGTCGGATCATCCTAGTTATACCATCAAAAAATGTCATTGGCAGACAGCCGTTCTTCGAATGTCTCACCGAATGGAACGCTACCATTAAAAGGTGCTTGTTGTTCTGGGAAAGTCGGTTGTTTCTTAGAATGTCCTACCGAATGGAACGGTTCCATTTCCTATTCTTTTGACTACATGTTAATAGGCCGGCTCACAGTTACTCGGCGGGTTGGTGGCGTCGCACGTGGTGCACCATGTTTTGTTTGTAGCAATTTCAATAGCGCAACACTCAACCTTCCCAATCGTCCCACCAGCGAATTTCCCGCACACATAAGGCGACATTTTTCGCTCCGCAGTTCCATCGTCTGCTGGTGGCTCTCCTGCTGCTCCCTCATCTTTCGGGATTCAGTAAACACCCCGAGACAAGCAAAGTTAGCAAATTCAAATGGTTCTGTTTGATTGAACTGGTTCTAAAGGGGAGGCTAGACTTAACATATTGAGCTAGCGTTGAACTGAAGTAAGCGATTCTGCATTCCCTTCTCCTTGAACATCCGAATTAGTGTTTGAGCAGTAGGTACGACTATAGTCTGTACTTTCTGTATTGTCTACAAGAGATTCATATTCTGAAGGTGGCTGTCCATTGAACTCATCCTCTGAATTTCCACAATTATTTTCGGATACGGAATTTTGTGTGCTCTTTGTATACTCTGCACTAAATGAAGGTGGTATTCCTATAGTGTATGCCAAAATAACAGCCACAGCTATTCCCAAGACAATCCAGTTTTTAGCTATCAATTTTGACCCTTTCAGAGTAGAAGGAACTACATCGCATATTACTAGGTACAAATAATCAGCTGTACTACAAGACACAGTCCGCACCTAACGGAAATACCTGGTCCTCAACATGGACATCCCTGGGTGGAGGTTTAAGGGATAATAGCGATCCTGCTGTAGTCCCTAACGCCGATAGTAGGCTTGATGCTTTTGTAGTGGGACCGACATCAACCGGGCCTGCTAACCAGCCACCTACTGCAGACTCAAAGAGTGTAACTACAGGAGTTGATACGTCAGTAGATATTACCTTATCAGGTAGCGATCCTAACAGCGATCCGATAACCTTCAAATTAGTTGATCAGCCAACGCATGGACAGCTATCTGGAATCAGCGCTCAAAATATAGTATCGTACAAACCGACCACTGGATACAATGGTCCAGATAGCTTTACATATGTTGCGCTTGACAGCAATGGAGCAACAAGCATAAACAAGGCGAAGGTGAGTATTACCGTGTCAAGTACTGATGCGGGTACCAATGATAAATTCGGAATAAAGAAGATATATCCCACCAAACCAAATGGTGAAGAGTGGTACATGAATATGCAAGATCCGAGCAACGATCCAAGGACAAGCGAGCCATCAATGACTAAGAACGCAGATGGCTCATGGAGGGTAACAAGCGGACAAGTCAGATACGGTGTATTCACATCTTCAGGATATCAGCCGAATAATGTTGTCAAAGATCATAGTGTTCTTGCAAGCAGCGGATACATGCAATCACCCAATGATTGGAAGAATATAGAGATGACAGGACAAGTCAAATACAATTCAGGTGGAGATGATGAATGGACGTGGTATGCTAGGGGTGGAAGACATACAGGAAGCGGATCTCCTGACGGGTGTGAAGGTGTCGCGTACAAAGGGTCACTAGCATATACCGGAGGACAGGTAAGGTGGGCAAAGGAACAATGGCATGTAAGTTATGTTTTCCAGCCTTGGAAGGACTCCTCTGCGGACGGTGATGGAAAATTTGTGGGTTTCAAAGTTGTCATGTACAATATGCAATTGAATGGAAAAACTGTTGTGAAGATGGAATCATGGGTAGATCCGAACAATGACAATCAGTGGCAGAAAGTGTATGACTTCATTGATCAAGGAGGATGGGGCAGCGAGGGTGGAGTATGTAATGGAGCTTCCGATCAAATCGTTACCTGGGGAGGCCCAATTGCTTCATTCAGGTGGGATAACGGAAACAGTATAGACATTAAAAATCTCAGCGTTAGAGAAATTACACCACCAGCATAGAAAATACCTTTATTCTCTTATTTTTTATGACAAGATTGCTATGAAATAATTGGCGCCAGCAAGAATCTACCACCGGATTTTGATATTTAATACAGTTGAAGAATCACTTAGTACTAAATGATAGCTCTCAGTTAACAGCAGGAAAGGAAAAAGAGTACAATTATAGATCCTGAGAAAGATCCGAGAACGCTCTATTAATGGCAACAAAAAACTCCAAACTTCTCCAATAAAGCCGCATTCGCCAGAGCGTAGAAAATTAATAGTACGTAGAAATGCATCCTCCCCACATCTATGATATTTTATGTACATATAAAATAGAGGTGCTAATTTGCTGCTCTTTTGTAAATATAGACTAGACAGATGCTAACTTGACAGAGTAATGAGCAGAGACATCATTAAAGCTAATTGACAATATTCTGTAAGGGAATTGATTATCATATCAAATAATGATTTGACAGGTTGAATACAAGTGATTTACCACTGGATCATTATTCCCAAACTACTAGTAGTTGCCATAATTAAAAAGTGGATATCAGTATTTACAATCATCCATTGCCTGTTAGCAAGATGTAAAAGAATAAATTCACTACAAATAGAATTAGACAAGTGCCTTGGTAGCTTAGTCAGGAAGAGTTTTGCCTTGGTATGGCAAAGATCGCTGGTTCAAATCCAGTCCAAGGCTCATCAGTTATGATTCTGTATTTGAATTTTCAGATACAGGTACTAGTAGCTCACCTCATGTCAAAATTCATGTCATAAAAAATCTAACCGTTTCGGAAAGTGAATTCAGGCTCTTTCAAATCTAGGTGTTTAACGACTAGGAAATCTGTTACGCTTTCTACTTCATAAAATCGAAGTTGGAACGATCTCTCTAGCACAGAGATTTAATATCCATCTCATGGTTGGATAAACCTATCGATCCCAATTATTAATTGTCGGCTACCTTCATCCTAATTAAACAATCCACAGGACAGTTTAAATATTGAGCAGATCCATAAACCTTGAATAGATTGAATAGAAGCGTGAAAATAGTTGCCGCAAGTATGCTTGCAGTTGCGGCATTATTCTTGGGTGTGTCTGTGACAACTCAAAGCGGAACTCCTTTTCAAGAAGTACTGGCAGCATGCAATGGTTCTGGTGAATCGCATACTGATATCACACAAGAGCCGAATGTTGAAAGTGCTGTAACTAACCTCCCTTCATCTCAGCTCGCCGGTCAAGCGTCAACATAGTAAAAAGAGCCCTCAACTAATTTATTTTTTCGAGGACCAGATCATTTCGCAATGCTCCATATTTCCAGAAATTAGAAATGATAACCAGCATGTGATTACTTGTGCATTCTTAATCAATAAGTATTCCCCAATATTTCAGCCGCGCTTCGCTCAATTAGTATGATACTTCTCACAATAGATAGTACGGCTATAAAGTTGATATTTTAGAATGGAAGGATATGGTGCACTGGACATAAAACATTGAAATCACGAAGAAACTTGTAATCTCTAACTATAATATAGGTAGGACTGTTAGTTTAACAGTTTGGGAGAAGCGATTTCGCGTAATTAGTATTGAGAAATACGATTCAAAATGCGTCAATCATTTTTGGAAAATAGGCCACTTTTTTAAGTTATCTAAATTAGAACAATATATACTGCGGGAAAATGAAATCATTAGTTAGGCTTAATTTCCAATTATACCGCCTGCTTTAAGGTCGTCATCTACTTTACTAAACATCCTTTCGACGCGTCTCTCCATATGATGACTCACTCGGATCGGATGTGCGAATATATGTGTGATCCAAAGACTGCAAGAGATTAATGTTACTATACCTTAATTTTGTATTTGGTATGACACTCGCTCTAAGCTTGACTCAAGTTTTCAAGTTGTCAAGTAGGGCAGGTTTTAGAACAAAATATCTAAAAAGAGATCAATAGAATTTCTCCTGTGTATTTGATGATTCGCTAGTAATCAGAGGGGGGTTGACATAATATCCACACATTTGTTCGCTCATAATGAAGTTATTATCTGTTCGTAACTATGATCGAAGATTTCGATAATGTTACCAAAAGGGTCCTCGCAAAATGCAATCTTGTAATTCTTCTCAGGAACGATCTCCCATATCTCTGTACGCTGTTTTCCTCCACTATCCGATATTCTCTTGCATAATCCTTCAATATCTGGGTCAGTTATACAAATGTGAATAATCCCTGATTTCCAGTATTCAAAATTATCCTGGCGTCTCTCTGCTTTTGGTTCTACGTACTCTATTATTTCAAAACCTACCTGGTTTGCGGAACTCAGCCATGCCATCTTCATTTTCTTTAATTTTGTACCATGGATATCTTTGACTGCCCTTCCCTTAAGTGTGTTATCAGCAACGAATTCTGCTGCATGTTTTATCACAGTGAATCCTAAGACTCTAGTGTACCAATTTACGGCCTTATCAAGATCAGGAACGCTAATTGCGACATGATTGATTATCCTTGGGTAAACTCCTGGCAAAGATGTGCCGCTATTCATCTTCTAATTTGACATTATCTATACTTAATATTGTTTCTTTAAAAAATGGTGAACACTTGAGTGTCAAACTTCTTATATATTATTTGATACCAAATTCTCCAAAAATTCATGGACTAGCAACAGGTTAGTTCCAGAGTAAACCAATAGCAACTAATAGCTGTAGTTGGACACTTGTAAATTGTAAGGAGGATACAATTAGTCAGCCAACCAGCCAACTGACTGACTAATTAACTAGTAGAATTTTCTCAAATAATTATTATTTATTGATAGGATATAGAATTACGATAAGATTCGCAAATTTGAGTAGTTCTTTTCGATTGAACTGCCTCTATAGGAGAAAGGTTGGATTCATAAGATTGAACTAGCGTTGAACTGACGTCAGCGATTCTGCATTCCTTTCTCCTTGAACATCTGAATTAGTGTTTGAACAGTAAGTACGACTATTCTCTGTGTTTTCCGTATTGTCTACAAGAGTTTCGTATTCTGAAGGTGGCTGTCCATTGTACCCATCATCTATATTTCTACAATTATTTTCGGATACGGAATTTTGTGTTCTCTTTGTATACTCGGCACTAAATGAAGGCGGTATTCCTACAGTATAAGCCAGTATAACAGCCACAGCTATTCCCAAGACAATCCAGTTTTTAACTATCATTATTGACGCCTTCAAAGTAGAAGGAATTACATCACATATCTAGATTCAATCGCATATTGCAATCAGATAGATCTCTATTAGAGGTAGAGAGGATTTATTATTGGAGAATGTTTATTATCAATCATACAGCAAATTCTTATTGAATCGCGAATCCCTCGATTTCAATGTGAGACTATTACTGTTTTTTTCGTTTAAATCCAGTTGAGATTGCCTCCATTTGATTCGATACAAAGCAATTGTTATTCCAATAAAAAAGCGAAATTCATTCGATTAATTATCATATGCTTCAATAATACTCGCTTCTTTTCAGAGTATGATAAGTCATGATTCCAGCTTACACCAGCATTACTTCAACGACATATTCTTCAAAGTGCTGAAAAGACAGTGCTGTAGAATTGAGAACAACATTACATTTTATTCTGGCTCGTCTCGCGGCTTGAACTCACAGCGGCGTATATTCCACCATTAAGGAGTTAAGAGTAAATACTCCATTCCAACGCAAGGCAGCTAAATTTGTGGCAGGATGGGGATTACTTATTCATTCAGATTAGTCATCGGTAACTGCAACCTTACCTCAGTCCTTAACTCTTGCTTACAAGAACAAGTAACAACAGCATTAGGTAGTTAATTTAGATGTTCAAGAGCTAGCTCCGTAATATAGGTAAAGGGTTCAGGCATTTGATTTATTTGCATGAACAATTGCTACTTTCCACATGCCGATCTTTTCGGCCTGTGACTAGATTCGTCGTTCTTGAGCGGATCTTATTTCCTTCAAATCCGATTATCTTTTATGCCAATTTGACAATAGGTATCATTCGAGAAGATAAAGACTTCTCTCACACAAATCCATACAAGTAATCTCCACAGCCTCGCTCCTCATAGCTAGAATATGGGAGGGGTTTGTGTCTGCCAAGACACCGTCCGTAACAATAATAATGGTTTTCATAACGACTGCACCGAGACAACAACTAGGCCATGATATATGTGTGTGTTCAATATTAAACTGATGGGCATCCCGAGGAGGAACTAAATAACAATCTATATCTAATGTGAATATTCAAATTTAGACTTCGCCTACTAGAATTCGATAGTTGGTAAAGCAACTACTATCTGGGCCATTGGTATTCAAAGCATGAACGAGTAAAAGTAACGCTATTGAAGCTAAATCTGTTTGGTTTCAAAGTAAAAATGCTTCTAAGATATCCACAACGCTCTACACACTGGACAATTGATTGCGCTTCGACTTCGTTTAGCAACGATAATAAATATGAAGCGGAAGGATAAGAAACAGATGCTGACATCAAATTCAAAAATAATTGGATTTGTTTTACTTTCTTTTGTGGTTTCATTTTATTTGATTTCTCTACAGACACCAGCTGCTTATTCAAGCGGGTATAGGGAATTGGCATCAGATATGCAAATTCAAACAGAAATGACTCAGGACAATCAAGACAGCATTTCCAGCCTGAATGCAGGAAATAATTCTTC
>JAATVP010000257.1 GCA_014523625.1 Nitrososphaerales archaeon TH5896 | reverse complement strand
TTAATTGCAGTTACGCTTTGTTTACTTGTGGCTTTTAATGTCTCTTTACTATTAATTCTTGCTTATGCCGTCCCATTGGACAGACAGCTGAAACTGAGTCCAAACCAATCAGACGTGCATGATGCTCAAGTCTTTTCTGTTGATAATACCGTCTATGTTTTTTGGATGGATCTTATAATAGGTAACGATGATATCTACTTCAAAAAAAGTATAGATAGTGGAGCTAGCTTCGGTGACACTATAAACCTAAGCAATGACGCTGGAGATTCATACAACTACCAGGTGAATATTCCAACAAATGAAACCATGTATGTAGTATGGCAAGATGAGACTCAAGGAGTTAATGGCACGTCAGAGATATATTTCAAAAAAAGTACAGATAGTGGAGCTAGCTTCGGTGATGCTATAAATTTGAGTAATAATACTGGGGATTCTACTGATCCATACCTTGCCTCCTCAAATGGTATGAATATCTATGTAGTATGGAGAGACAATAGCGCAGGAACAGAACAAATATACTTTAAAAGAAGTACAGATGGTGGAGCTAGCTTTGAGACAGGCCTTTCCGAGCAGCTGACTTTAAGTAATAATACCGCTAAAAATCAAGACGCTATCGAACCGCAAATTGTTTCAGATGAATCTAATGTTTACGTAATTTGGTCACAAGGTGATTTCGATAGTAATCTCACTGACATTTTCTTCGAAAGAAGCACAGATGGTGGTGCTAGCTTTGGAGATGCTATAAACTTGAGTAACAGCTTCAACACTCACTCTACATTACCAAGCTTAGCTCTGTTAAATGAGAATGTTTATACTGCATGGACTGAGGGGCCATTTAATAGTGGTGAAGTCTACTATAGAAGAAGTACAGATGGTGGAGTTATCTTCGGTGAAACTTTAAATCTGAGCAATGATACCGGAGATTCAATAAGGCCTGAATTGAGAGTATCTGCTCCCAACTTATTCATAGTATGGCAAAATCAGGAAGTCAAAGGTGACAATATTTTCTTTAAAAAAAGTTCAGATGGTGGAGCTAGGTTCGGTGATACAACTAATATCAGTAACAATAAAGGAAATTCCATGGACCCTGGATTCACTGTCACTAACGCGTCAAACATATTCATAGTATGGCAAAATCAGGCCAGTAATAATAAGTCAAATGATATCCTAATCAAAAACAGTACAGATGGTGGAGCAAGCTTTGGAGATCCTTTAAACTTAAGCAGCACTATTGGAAATTCTACGGAGCCTGATATTGCCTCTTCCAATGATGGTGGAGTATTTGCAGTATGGACTGATGATACAAATTATGGTAAAAAACAAGTACTTTTTACATCCGTGACGTAAGCTCTAGTAATAATCGGTTTCAATTCTGTAAATCTTAGTACTTGTAGGCCGTTCAGAGCTAGTGCAGAATTTGCCATACTCTATCTATGGAACAATTATCGCAGAAGATAATATTGACTTGTCTTGGAATACTCGCAATACAAACAAACTATGGCCTGGGAATGTACAGTAGGACGACCGGTAAACTAAGTCTAAAACGCAACATTAAGTAATTTCAATACACATGCTTATATGAGATAATATGGAAATAGATTATAGGTGATTATAAAAGTTGAAGAGAAGGAGAAGTTTTTCAATGGGTGCTAAATGCGAATGTATGTGTCATGGTAAAGGCAACATTCAAAGTTATTGCGGTTATTGCACATACTCCCATGCAAATAGGACTTTCAAAAAACCGTAACAGAAGCTGTGTGGTAGCGGACTTAAGATTATTTTTTTCAAGCTCAAGCGAGAAATTACCTGATTTAGTGTTAAGTGCGACTTATCCTCATTTGGTTACTCATAAGGAGGAAGTGAGGAATCACCGAATCAAATTGGAATTACAGCAGTTAGCAAAAGAGGCATTACCCAAAGCCAGACGTACAGAATTTAGGCTGTGGAATATAACAGGGAAAGGGATGCAGGAATTATCTAGTCAAGACCCTGGGCCAGGAGCCTATTTCTAATGCCCGAGTCATGGTCAGATCTCTTTCATATTGACGACAAACTATCTATCTAAGGGATAAATTGCGTAAATCTTTAAAGTAAGAAAGGTTTTACTAGCCAATACCCGACCAGCAAAGAGATAAGACACCAAGCCAATGCAATCCAAGTCAAGACAGAATGACTAACTAGGAGTAATATAAAAGAGTACTAGCAGATCCTAACTTTACCAAAAAGGGAATACCAAAAAGTCATTGCAATGGCTCATAGGATTGCTACTTATGACTAATTCAATCAGTCCATTGAGGACTAGTTGCTCGATTAGTAAGTCCGGTTCCGGACTCCGACTAAGTATTGCTACGGTATGAAACTACCTTGATAAAACGTAGCAAGTAATCGTATAATAAGCCTATATAGCGCCAAAAGCATTAGAGGAAGCGGAGAATCAATCCAGGAATGGCCAATTATCTCTGCTTTGCGTTATCCCTATTTTCGGCGCTGGTGGCATCCTTCTTAGGCCTGCAATTACAATATACTAATGCAGCCAGAATTGAAGTTCCTATGTATGAAGTTGATGAACTAAACCCAGAAAGTGGCCTAGTCGTCAGTGGCACTCAATTCATTGAATACCCAGATGGCCAAACCAAGGTAGAGATTCCTTATAACAATGAAAATAAAAAAGCATGGATTAATGTAGAGGCATATCTGATATGTGTTCAGGATGACCAAGAGTCAACCAGACAATCAGCCGAATTTCTAGGACAACTACTAGAACAACAGGATAATGAAACAGCTGCAGCATACTACGAAGAGTTACTAAAGTCGAAAGATGCTGACGGTATGGATACATGTATAAAGATGAATGGAGAATATGCTATGGTTTACGGCATTCCTAACTAATAGTAACATTCCAATTTTTTATTTTTATCAAATAAATATAGTTAAACGCGGGAACATTTTCGACAGACATGCTAACGACAATTGCATTTCTTACTAACATACGTTAGGGTGATGTCTGTAATGTCTGATCTATTTTGTGATCCTACTCTTGCCCGTTACTCTTGAGAGAATGTAACCAACGATCAAGAATAGCGTGATTACCTGAGTTGCATTCTCCGATTAAATATTTAATCTTTTCAAAAACGGCATTGTCATTTTTATGATAAATAGTCAGCATTTTTTCGATTTCTGCTAATTTGATCCTCGAAGACTCGGGTAGACCTTCCACGTGGTGGCCATGCAATGGAGGCCTTTTCTTCTCTTTGGTTGGAGCACCAAAACGGTAGCGGTATGCTTCCATTATGTTCATATTACTTCGCAACTTTTGTAAACAAAGGTCTAAAATGTCTTCACTTCCATCATTGTCAATAACTTTTTGAGGTAACTCCTTGAGTAACCCCTCTGCGATTTGAGGAGGAAGAAGAGTTCGGGACAATTTTTCAATTTCATTGATCTTTGATGAAAATCCATTAATGAGAGAGCTTGAATGCTGAACCGAGCCAGTTTTGGGTTGTTGATTTGGTGCATAATCTTTTTTATGAGGGGAGGACTTTGAGAAGTTTCCTTGAGGGGAGTCATGTGCTACGGATGCAAAAGGGAAAGTGGACGCTTTAGTATCAGCATCAGAACGGGCGAAAGCTGAGTCTTTCTGCTTGTATCCTGATCTGTACGCTAAAGGGTTGCCAGGTTTATACTCGCCTGAAATTCGGCCTATTACGTAATCAATCATTCGAACTATAATGCCTTGGCCATGATGAAGATCTCGACTGTGTCGGTGGGCACTATATTTTCTTGTAAAGTCCTGAGAACATACTGCACAAACCCATGTCTTGCTGTTCATATATAACGGTACATATATGATATACCGTCTTTTAAATTTGCTGCCACGGAGGCGCGCTGTGCTACATTATATCATAAGATTTTACAGTATGATTATTCTTTAATGTCATGGCCTATAGACTATTGGGGATACTTGAAATTCCTAGTTATATCGTTAGATTAGAACAAATTGTCCTTGACGAATTTCACGCGAATTCTAATCGTATTCGTCAGCAGTGGCGATGGCAAAGTAGTCGTTAACTAGGAAGGTAAGACGATGTACGATTATGTGATTGTTGAGGCTGGTTCTGCTGGTTGCGTCCTCGCAAACCGCTTGACCGAAGATCACGAAACCTCTGTCCTCTTACTCGAAGCAGGTGGCAATGATGATGCTCCGGAAATTCATAATCCAGGTGCAGCCCTCGCACTGTTTCATTCTGCTGTTGATTGGGACTACTCTACTGAGGAAGACCCGTATCTCAACAACAGTAAGATCTACTGGCGTTTTTCAGTTCACAATACGTCAAGGCAAACACCAGTACTAACAAAGATCCCATCACTTCCTTTTAGATTAGATGCGTTGTTTCTTCGACTTCATTGGCACGACGTGCAGCTGTAACAATCTTCACTCCTACCTTAGCAAGGTTTACTGCATCTGCCCTTTCAATACCGGAACTGCTACCTGTAACGATAGCGACTTTTTCATCTGTCATCTGCACAGGATCATTAACGTACGAAACCCTTCTTTTCCATATAACTTTCTCGTACCCACTTCTCTAGATCTCTGTCCGATAGTTCTGTTCGTGCTTTAAAGATTGATTCTGCGTCTTTTCCCACAGGATATCTTAATTCTGGGCTTGGTGAATTTACTGCTATTAGAATCACCTGCGCTACATCAACAGGTTGAGATGAACTAGCAAAAAATGATTCCAGTCCTTGAAACATCTGTTGTACTGTTTTGGCATATGGGGATTTATTTGAGTCAAATCCTTTAACTGTCTTAATGTTATCCACAAAGTTGCTTCTAATAGCACCCGGTTCAACTAGTATGATGTTTATGTTAAAATCAGCAAGCTCATGTCTTTGTGATTCTGTTAATCCTTCTATGGCAAACTTGCTTGCATGATAGGCAGTTCCAAATGGAGTTAACCCTAGTCTTCCACCAACAGAACTTATATTAACGATAGTACCACTCCCTTGTTTTCTCATGGTTGGTACCACAGCTTTCGTGGTTCTTACTACACCAAAGAAATTTGTTTCAAACTGCTCCCTTATCTCCTCGATACTAGCCTCTTCAAGAGAACCAAACAAGTCATAGCCGGCATTATTGACCAAGAGATTTATCTTGCCATTTTCTTTGATAATAGAATCTACTGCATTATCTACTGATGAGTCATTGTTTACATCTAGTTGAGCTACTTTTAGCGGGATCTTTTCCTTCGCTGCAATTTCCCGTAATCCCTCACTCTTATTCAAATTCCTCATAGTTGCATATGTTGTAAATTGATTTCTTGCCAACAGAAGTGACGTTTCATATCCTATTCCACTTGAGCTACCTGTCACGACAGCCACCTTTGCCATATTATTTGAATGGTAAGTTGTACTATATGAATACATGATAGTTGGCATTATTCACTAATTTGCTGTTAAAAGTAAAGGACACAAGACCAAAGAATGATTTCAGACTGTTGGAATCGTATCACCATCGATCACGGACTCGCTTCCATTGATTGATAAAGTTCTATTTGACACCAGAAAGGCGACCATTTCGGCTACTTCTTCTGGACGACCAGGACGACCGATTGGAATACTAGAACCTTACTTGGTCATCAAGGCAGTAACCCTCTATCCAATCGAACGGCCGCCAGAAGATTTATGTTCAGCTCTTTTGTCACTCTTCCTCACATAAGGTACTGAAGCCCCCCACTTGGCGCAGTTGATGCTCCCAGAACATTCACAAGAATATCTATGCTGGCAAATCGAGAATTGACTTCATTGATCACTTTTGTACATCCACGGGCGTACTAAGGTCTGTTTGAACAAATTAAAACTCAAATTCAAATTCTTGTACTCATGGGTTATTTTGCGTGTATTAAGCGCATCCAGCTGATTTATTTATTAGTCTCTAAATAGCCTATTGAGAAGAACTCCATTAACGAGACCATGGTCTGAAGAAGTATGTTTGGCTAGGCGCTAACTACAATAGACGAAATTTCAGACATGCGGATTCGTACAACACTAAAGATTATAAAATAAATCACCCAATTGAATGATAATTATAGGACTTGCCTAAAATTATGACGTTGGTCATTGCTCACACTGTAACTGGAAATTTCAAATAGCAATTACCGCATATTAGCAAAATCCCAAGTAGAAAAGAATTTGGGATCAATTTCGACTATCACATGATTTCCTTTTTGTATACTCTCTAATATCGTTCTGGGAATAGGATGATTGAGAGTGCCAAGATATTTCATATATATTTTCTTTGCCTCTGGAACAGTTCTAACTGGATCTTGTATTATGGTCGTAATACCTTTACCTTTTACACCTTTATACGGTAAATTTTCATCATCTATTGAAAAATAGATATTAGGTCTGTTTCGTAGATTCTTAATTTTCCTGGTTGCTTTTGGTGTAATTATCAAAAATTTTTCCCTATCCTTATCGTAGTGAAACCATACTGGTTGAATATTAGGATCCCCCTCGTCATCAATGGTACCTATTTGCAAATTCAGCTTATTTTCAAGGAATGTAACGACTTCTTCTTTGTCCATAGGGTGACTGCCGATAATGGCACTAATGATCTTCATAGATGATCCAGAATAAGAGTAGTCATTAATGTAAGAGAATTAATCTGCGCAGAATCAAACAATAGCATTTGCGATCACCTGTAAATTCCCAGTTGCCTTCATTTTCACACTCTGATTTTTATCCTGTCGCCTTCTACTTCGATCTCATAAACATGTTGATCATATGTCTTGATATAAGACATGAGTTCTCCTGCGTGTTCTAAATAATTTTGCCATGTTTTTGGTAGCGGTTCCATCTGTTGTGAAGGTGTTAGAACTGGCTCCTTTACTTTCTTTCCTGTAGTAGCATCGAATCTTGCTCCATGAAAAGGACACGTTATAATGCCATCGCTAGAAACATTGCCCATCGAAAGTCGAGCATTCATATGCGCGCATCTATCATCCATAGCATAGAATTTACCGCCTATATTCAAAATCACAATCTCCTTACCTAGTACTTCAACATGTTTCATCTTTCCAGCGGGTACTTCGTCTACCTTTCCAACTTCAAGAAATTGTTGCCCATCCTGCCGTTCTCTATTCCCAACATCGACCTCTTTTCCCAAAGTCATATATTAATTCATATGTTATATCCAAGTAATTAAATATAGTAGTAACTACTTGCAAAGTTAATCCTATGTGAATTACTTAGTAAGTTGATAATTGCTAACCACTTTAAATATGATAGACATTCCTACACTCATGAACGCTTGCAGTAATCTGAAGCAAATAACTATTCGATTTCTATATCCAATAGCAGATTCGACTGATCTGATACCACGATCAGCGATCAGATATTGACGTTCCTAGATAATGATTAGAATTACGGATGAGTAAATTGGCGCTCCAGTGCATACCTATCCCAGTTGTCATCTGTTGCTGCTGCCTCGTAAGTACTTTGTAGAAAAGATAGTAAGACATTATCGGGTGATTCTGCTGTACGGACTACATCGTATGGCAACAAGAACTCACCCATACCAGAGTGGTAATACGCTTCTTGGGGCCGGATAGGTATATTTAAGCATGCAAGAATGTAAGCATAAAATACTATATAGAACTAGTAAATTAAATGCATAGGACAATCTTAACCATTAATTGCTTGAGAACGGCAAAGAAATTTTTCCTTGAATCCACTGAAACATCAGTTAATACTAATTAATTAGGTTAGTAACAATAAGACATGCAAAAAGTAGAGAAGAAGCACTTTACTTCACCGTGGATAACACTTGCAATATTGAG
>JAATVP010000030.1 GCA_014523625.1 Nitrososphaerales archaeon TH5896 | reverse complement strand
ATTAGTGGCATTCCTAATTTCGGTCAGTAAAAGAAAGGTGTAGTTAGCAGATAAGAAGTTATTTTCAAAAGCAAAAAAACTGATAGTTTGTGTTCTAATTAATTGTGGTTGCCTTTGGTAACTCCTCGAACTAAATAAGAATTAATTAACGCAGTCAGCATAGGAATCATGTAAGTATTCTAGTACGAGCGTCCATCTCATTTTCAAGTAGATTCCTCTGATATAGCATACTCCTTTGCAGATAATGATTACTTCTGAGATCATCGTCGTTGTACAGGGTAATACCATTTATCTCTGATGTAAATTTTCTAGTTGTAAAATTTCTAGATGGGTTATCAACATCCACCATATTGCAATGAATGAACTGATACCTTAATTTGCCAGGTTTGTAGAATATCCTTTCTATGTACCTTTCTCTAATGTAACTTGGTTTTTCGAAATGCTTTTCAAATATTTTGATTCCATAAACTTCTGGAGTATCTTCTATTTTACTGTCACCATTTGAACTCTTTTTGTACTCTTTAATCTTGGACAGATTTTCAGAAAACTCTTTCGTATCTATAGCAGCGTACTCATCTGAATCAATAACTAGAAGGAAATCTATATCTTTGATACCGGCAATTTCAAGATATTTGTTTCTCTTATCTATTTCTGTAAGGTTAGGATAGCAATAATAATTTGCATTAGGAAATGATTCTACAACCTTCCTTGAATTATCAATACTAAAATCATGATCGTCTTCAAAATACTTGAACTTTCCGTCTATTGCAATTATGAGATCCACATATGATTGTATAGAACGTAGACATCTTTGAAGCCCTTTTTCATCATCAAAGAATACAATTCCAGCGGCAACTGTCACTATTTTATTATCCAAACGGATTAAAGAGATTTCTAATGTACTGACAGAAATACTGTTTCATCAATGTGCATATAGATCTATTAGCTACAATTCTTCTTGAATAACATGCGAAAACCCAAATCTTGGATAAAGCAGCCTGAACATGAATAAGATATAAATTATGATCAAAAATAGTAAAATGATGACTTGATTTCGTAACATAGAATTCATCTGAGAAGACTTAATAAATTAGTCAAATAATAGACTGTTAAAATCAATTAACTTAATTAGTCTTTAAATAACTAATGACAAATCTTCTGAACTCCTTTTATTCAACCACTTTCTCAAGTATTAAGAAAACAAGTTTTGGCACAGTCTATGAACAGACCTACAGGAGTTACCATTATAGCTATTCTGACCATTATCGGTGGAATCTTATTATGTTTCGGTGGAATTTCATTGCTCGCACTTGGAGCATTTTTTGCTACAGTTCCTATCAATACTATTATCTCAGAGCAGCAGCAACAACAACAACAACTGCAACCAGAAATTCAGAATCAAGCAGAACTGGAAGCTCTAACTCAGTTCCTTGCTGGTATCGGTATCGTAATAGGTGCCATTATACTTGCTGTTGGTATTGGATACCTAGTAGTCTCCTATGGTCTCCTAAAAGGCAAAGGATGGGCATGGACTGTAACTATCATATTGACTATCATAGCAATAGCAATACAAATTATTTCTATAATATTGAGTAGCATGTTTAATGCATCCTTTTCGAGTGACACGAATGCTCTTGCATCAGAAATTATTTCTCATATAATAGGGCTAGCAATTAACGGAGTGATTCTGTATTATCTCTATCGACCTAACGTTAAAGCATTCTTTGGTAAATCACAACCGTCGACTACTATCCAAAGATAAGATTGAGATGGTTTATCTAATCGTATAGATAGTTGACAATTCTACTAAAAATATTTCTTCAGTATTTCATCCAATCGTTCTTGAAACTTGCTGTATAGTTCTGTATTTTCTTTCTTACCGATGCTTATGAGTTCTCTTCGTTAACTAAGTAAGTTCATCTGTTTATCGACAGACGAGATCATATATCTAAATCTTATCCAATTTAATTATCGATTGATACCTCGTGACTTTCACATAAGAGTTGGTTAAATATTGTAGTCCATTGTTCCTTCATTACTTTAACATTACCATTGTTATTATCTGTAGGAATACTTTGAAGGTGAATTCTTCCTTCTTCTGTTTGTCCGTACGCTCTTGTGAATTCAGTTATCACTGATATACGATACTACCAACATTATTCCTAATGCGAATCTTAGACTACTCATTCATAGATCAATAACAACAATTATTATATCCATTATATACCTAAAATCTATTCAAACAATTAAGGAAATTGTTTCCTATTCTTTTTCGAAAAGATGTCTATGCTTTAACATGATAATCTGTCCCTGTGCCTTAATTCTTCCATGATCGCTTGAGACTTATATAGTTAAGACTACTTTACCCCTTGGGTGTCCATCTTTTTGGTAATCAAGTGCCTTAGCCGCTTCGTCTAACGAAAATGTCTTATCTATATTCACTTTAATATTATTTTGATCTACCCATTCTGCTAATTTAGTCAATCGTTGTCTATTCACTTGACTGAACAAGAATGCGGCATTGATTCCATATTGATTCATTAGCTCTGAATTTGGTTGTTCTAACATGGAAACAATCATGCCGCTACCTTTCTTCAAAACTTTAAACGATCTCTTATATGTGTCGCCGCCAACAGTATCAAAAACTGCATCATAGTCTTGTACTATATCTTCGAAATTCTCTGTTTTGTAGTCTATCACCTGGTCTGCTCCCAATTCTTGTACAAACTGTTTATCATTTGTACTTACAGTTGTTGCCACAGATGCACCTAAGTGTTTTGCAAGTTGTATGGCTATAGATCCTATTCCTCCTGCTCCCCCATGTATCAGAATCTTTTTCTCTCTTGATAATCCAATGTGCTCCACAAGGGCTTGCCAAGCACTAACACCAACAAGTGGTAATGCTGCGGCCTCAATGTGGTCTAGTGTTTTAGGTTTGTGTGCAATGTTATCCTTGTTTACCAAGGCTAATTCTGCAAACGCTCCTGATCCACCGCTGAAAGCTGAGGCTTGTCCGTATACTTCGTCACCCTGCTTGAAATCTGAAGGTGCATCTTCTTCTGGTTGTTTGACAACTCCTGAAAAATCTATTCCCAGAGTTGAAGGGAATTGAAGTGGCATAATTTGTTGGAAATATCCTTCACGGATTTTCCAATCTACTGGATTTACTCCAGAGGCGTTAATGTTGACCAGAGTTTTTCCCGAGGATATAGTGGGTACTGATGCTGTCTCACTGATCTCAACCACATCATTGCTACCGTATTTCTTGATCTGGATAGCTTTCATTTTACTCATTCCTTATTTCTGCTGAATGTAAGGTCATTGGATCGAAAACCACCCTAACGAATTCAGAGGCGACACATACGATATGTTATCGATCAAATAGCCTCTGGCCGATTTAAAGTCCCGGAGATCCGCAACCTGCAGATACTCCATCACAATATCCTTTGTAATTTTTGCAGAAGATTCATTCTTTTGCATGTCCTTTTATTAATTTGGCATTATTTATCGTTGGTGGGACCAATACTCCAGATAACTGACAGTCAAATTGCTTCGTTGTCAGTAAATAGTTGTTCTTTCGGTGCTATTTGTGGAACGACTATTCTGTCGATTGAGGATGGAGGAACGTCTTATCTGCCCAAAGTCTTTGCAAACCATTAGGGCAGCTAAATAAGGCATGTATTTAAGATGAAATTCTTAGGTACTCTAGAATAAGTACGTCTACGCAGAGTCAGTCCACACATATACCTGGGACGGCCACTTTCTTGAATATGTGAGGAGATGCCAATGTAATGACTAGGTGAGTAGTCTCTAGCAAATATGTTCATAATCTCTAAATCTGTATCATCCAGCCGTCTATCGCAATACAACATTGGTTTTTATCGATGTCAATTTAGAAAATATGTCGAAGGGAAATAAATATGCCTACACACAAAAAAGAATTCCAAACGATAGATGAGTACATCGAGACCTTTACGAAAGATGTTCAAAGTATCCTTGAAGAAATTAGGCAGACAATACGAAAAGCGGCGCCTGGAGCAGTCGAAGCAATTAGCTACCAAATTCCCACTTTCAAACTAAATGACATAAATTTGGTGCATTTTGCGGCTTTCAAAAATCATATCGGATTTTATCCGACACCATCGGGTATTAAAGCATTCAAAAGAGAATTGACTCAATACAAAGGAGCAAAAGGTTCGGTACAATTCCCGCTTAGCAAACCCATTCCATATGATTTATTGGAAAAGATTGTGATATTCCAAGCAAAGGAAATTTTAAAGAGGTAAAAGGAATGCGAAGACTGACAGAAGATTCATTTTTCTTAACGATCGGGCTTTCTCGAATAGTTCAACAGAAGAATATCGGCAACTGTATCACGGTTATGTATGAGTAGTGGTACCTTCCGACGCGAGCAGAATAAATTAGAAAAATATTATTGTCACTAGACGACTTCATTTTAAGTCATGAATATCAGATTAGGAAACTTGCACAGAATGTGCCTGACAAGACTCTTTGATTACTCCATCTCAGTGGCAAAGGCCTCTTTTAATAGGATCGGAGTCAACTGAAATTCAATAAGATACTATTTACGTTTATATAATTGATAACCAAGAGTAAGGTTTTCCGTTTTGTACGCCTTCTACAGTATTTTACAATCTTCATAGTTATTAGGTACTTTACGGTAACTGTATCATTAGGTCAATAAGTAGACATGGGAAGAACCATACCATCATTTCGTATAGCTAGCAAAATGGAATATATGGAATGGAAGAACTTTCGAAGAGCGCTT
>JAATVP010000256.1 GCA_014523625.1 Nitrososphaerales archaeon TH5896 | reverse complement strand
GCTAACTATGTTCATCATTATATAAATAGTCAACAATATTAGATATTCGTTATCACTAATGTGTGACAATCATGATGTACCTAAAAACGCTGACTCCGAAGAGACTCAAGAAGAGATCTCATTAAATGTTACTAAAAATAATGAACCAGACTGAGCTGCATGTTTCATAGATAGTATAATATACCCAAAAGAAATATATCTTTATGATAAACATTTAGATCATGATGCTACTGTCCAAAATAGCAATATTCTTAGTGTTTGCGATATCAACCTATTGTTTGATCTCCTACCCATCGCCACATGTAACTTATGCAACCACCAATACAAATGCAAATATTAGTAATATTCCTACGGCAGAAGCTGTTCATTCATCGGAATCGATGAAAGTTCCCCCATCTGTTGGAACATTTGTGATTCTGATTGCCAACGAAGCACACGAGAATTGGTCTGACGAGAAGCACAAGCTTATCACCGATAGGAATGCATACTATGTTCCAACAAATCTCATAATACCAAAAGGAACTAGTATACTGTTTTTGGATGCTGATGCACCATGGGATACACCACACCCTCACACCATTGAGTTGCAGGATGGCACAGGTAATGCTGTTTATAGTACTGACCAATTAGATTATACAAATAGCTCTAAACCAACAGTACTTCAAAATCCCGGAACTTACGAAATAGTCGACAAAAGTTATGATACTAAAGAAGCAAAAATAACAGTTTTGGAGAATGAGACATCCAGTGGTAATCTAATATTAGGAGGATTTTACACTCCGGGTAACCAGGTAGAGGACACTGAGGATAATGACGGTGTATCTCATCCTGGTTCTCTACAGTATTATAAAGAGGCCTTTAATAATGATGGATTTGATATACTGAGTGAGTATAATTTTACATATGCTACTTGTGATTATTGTCCGGGAGGGTTTTGGCCCGACAATAAATCCGGAGAACATACATTGCTAATTTATGGTACACAACAACCTCTCTCAGATGCAATAGAGAAACTAGGAAAGTTAGTTAAAGATAATGTGTATATTTGAGATTAAACGTGACTGGCAATATCAAGTAAAGTAAAATATTAGATCACGAACACGATATAGTAATCTTTTTCTGCAACGTTCACATGGATTTAACTTAATAAATGTTATTGTATTTTATGTATAATCTACCCTTCTATATAATGTCTTTCTTATCTTTATTCAACATTAAATACGAATATTTGCTCTCTCTGTATCCCCGGACAACACCTAAACATCCTTCAAATATTAAAAAAATATATCTGGGATTGACAAGAAGAATAGAATTCACGGAATGAATTTGAAGCATAACACTGCATTTGGTTTCACTTTTTCTACTCCGTGTCTATTGCTTGCCTTAATTCTGCTATTATTATCTATAATTCCTTCAGCAAAAATAATTTCATCTCCAATACCTGTAATGGCATCGGTGGAGAATAACCAGGAATCAGATGATAATGATGACGAAGAGAGCACTAGAGATGAGGATGATGAGGATGACGGCGATAGCGGTGATGATATTGATCTTGATGATATGAATCTATTGCAGATATGTTGTGCCTGGTCAGACAAGATTTCAGATGGGGTACTAGAATACAAAATAAGTGATGGGGGAGATGAAGATAGCAAACAATCTGTACGTAATGCAATACAAGGCTGGGATCTATTGATTGATAATTTGATTTTTGTAGAGAAACAAGATGACAGCGAGGCTGATGTTGAAATAGTTTTTTCTGATGGTGATGAAGATGCAAACGACGAGGAATTTGATTATGGAGCTCCTATAGCAGCTGGAAAAACTGAATTTAGATTTGATAACACAGGATTTATTGATAGTATTGAAGTGACACTTTCTGGGGGCATTTTTGGTAGTGGATTTCACAACTCTGAGTTAGAACAAATTGCACGACATGAAATTGGGCATGTACTAGGACTAGGTCATGCGAATTTTGACGGTAGCCTAATGTCTGAAAGCACTGATGGTGGAGCAGAAAACATATCCGCTTGTGAAATCAATGGGGTACTTGCAGCAAATTATTGGAAACTTGTGGCTGTTGGTAACAATCCAGAATATCCAGAGGCAAATTTCGTAGTATGTTGATGTTAACGTTGTATCCAAGCACAGATGCAGAAACTGGCATGTATAGAAAAATGTGAGTTTTCTGAAAATAGATACACGGCTGGCATTATAGCAGCCATAAAAAATGTTCTAGTAATATAGGTACATAAATAGCATAATTATGGCTAGAATTTTTGCATGTTAGAAAATATTTTCTAATAAACTTGGTCCATCAAACTTTAAGAAATAATTATTAACTCATTAACTCATACCCTTAAAAATGGCTCTTATTGTTTCCTTCCATGCTTGTTTGTTACTAAATTCACTCATACCAGATACTTTGCTTATAGATAGCCCATTAAAAAGTGAGACAAGACCAGCAGATATAGCTTTGATATCTACATCCTTGGCAAAAAGATCTTTTTCCATTTGTAAATTTAGGTATTCTGTTACTATATCAATTATTCTTAATCTGTGATCATAAAGCATTCTTTTAAGCTTAGGGTTACGTGATGATTCCGCAATTATTTCAAAAAATACTTTATCGAAGTCTTGTCCAGTTTCGTTATGAAAGTTTTCATAAAACTTTTCTGCATTTGATACCAATTCTTCTTTCCTGGTCGCCATTAATGTAGATAACTGTTCCTTTAATCTTAGAATATTTGTTTCGGATATAGCATAAAATAGTTCTTCTTTGCTCCTAAAATAAAGGTATAGCGTGCCCTTGCTTACCTTAGCAGCCTCCGCTATATCATCCATTCTGGTCTTATCGTATCCATGCTTTGAGAAAGCAATTAACGCTGATTCCACTATTTTACCTTTAACTTCTATTTTATACTGAGCAGATACTTTTGGACACAATGTATTTTTTACTCTCCCCTCTTTTCTTCTCCTTTCTCATCCTTACTTTTTACACTCCAAATAATATTATGCTGAACAAAAATCATTTTTAGGATACCTTAGTAGATTCGTTTCCTCGTTCCTCCTTTTTCTTGTAATACAAATTTAGATGAGTGCTGCTGCTGTACTTGTTGATTCTGAAAGTTAGGAACAGCTATCGTCTTCGAAACAAATAGAGCTCCTACCAATCCCATTAATGCTGCTGGCACTAACGTTATCGATAGCATAACAGGTAATGTACTAAGAAAGTTGGATGTTAAGTTAGCTACTGCTTGTATCCCTTGTTGATTTGCTATTGGCATATTAAGTGGAATTGCAAAGGCCCATGTAAGCATAGGATAATTAAATATATAGAATACTAAACTAACTAATATCCCAGCTATAAATTCTGTCGCTCTGAGTCCTAACTTTGATTTTATTGCCGAATTGTGCAAGGTAATATCTGCAATTAGTGCAGGTAAGATAGCTATTATAGAGTACCATGGTAGAATAGAGCTCAACATACCTTGACTAGGAATAATATTTGCAAAAATATTGATGCCAACTACCAAAGCTGAAACAATAGTTCCTGCACCAAACCTTCCAATACTCTTGGATGCTGTAAGGAATATGATAGAGCTGAGCATGGGTAGTGTAACAATCGCAATTAATGAAGCAATATCAGGATTTAGGTTAAATTGAAAGTTTTCTCCGTTTGAAAACGGAAGAGAGAACATATAAACATACCAAGTAGTTGTGAACCATAATGCAGCAAATGCGGGAATCATTGCAGCTTTAATCAATCTTTGTCTAGAAGGTGAAGTTATACGCACAGCTATCCTTGCAAGGCCTAAAACGGTTCCAACCGAGTTTATCAGCATTCCAGTAATCAATGCTAAATGTGGGGGGCTTAACAGTCCATCAACACCAAAGGTTTCATGCCAAAGAAAGTCAGATGGTCCGGCTACCAAAGAAATTGTTGATCCTATAATAAGAAGCTTCAATGAGGTAGCAACTGAACTTCCTCTAAGAGAGGTATTTCTAATTAACAAAATTACACTTGTTCCGGCTGCGACCGTTAACAAACCTACTCCGGTGTAGAGAACTGCATGCGACGGTGTAAAGAAAGTCTCAGGTTGTTCCAAGACATGGGAAGTAACGTCCCAACTTGTACCGGCTATTTGCAGAAATGAGCCGCAAGATGCTATAATCAACATAGTCATGATTATGGTCATATCGTGTTTCTTAGAAAAAATGCTATGAAGAACCATGACTTTGTCTCGTACTGGTCGCATAAACTGTTATATAGGATGCTAGTTAATAAACATAACTGACCAGTCAGTTATGTTTAAATAAAGGGATTCTGTAAATTCTGTAAATTCAAATGTCATCAATGCAAGACAACAGAATAAATGAACAAATATTTACTAATTCAGACTCAGTAGTAACAGAGCGTTCCAGAATAACATCTAGCAACAAATTCCGAAATTCTCGAGTCTTAGTAATAGGCCTAGGTCAACTTGGTCTTCCTATAGCAAAATATGTCAAAGAGAAAGGATTTGACACATATGGGTATGATATCGAACAGAGGGCCATTGAACGCGCAGAAAAAATAGCATCAATAAAGCGAGCTGATAGTTTCAGTGATTTTGATGTATACATAATCTGTGTGTCCACTCATATGCCTGATGACATTTTCACACCTCAAATAGATGGATTACTATACATAGTAGAGGAAATTGCAAGGAAAGCTAGGAATGGGGCTATCGTCTCAATAGAAAGTACTATTCCTAGAGGAACATCAAAGAAAGTATTTGAAATACTTAACCACAGATTACATGTAGTACATGTACCACATAGATGGTATGCTTTAGAAGAGATTGAACATGGAGTTAATCAACTGCGTGTTATAGGAGGAGTCCATGATTGTTGTCTTAGAGCAGCATTGCAATTCTACACTGGGGATGGTAATAGTAATAATAGTAGTAATAACAATGCTAATGAAAATAGAAATCTAGGGATTCCTTTGCATACTGTATCAGATATAGAAATAGCAGAGATAACCAAGATTGCGGAAAATGCTCATAGATATTTGCAAATAGCCTTTGCAGAGGATCTCTATCTGTACTGTAAAACAAATAATCTAAGCTTCCCGGAATTGCGTGAAGCCATTAATACTAAATGGAACGTGAACATACTAGAACCTAGAGACGGAATAGGTGGACATTGTCTACCTAAGGATACCAGGATGTTTCTACAGTCATCTAAATCAATAAAAAGTAAGATATTGACAGCAGCATTAGACGTGGATCAAGATTACAGAAGACAATCCAGAGTTGAGCTAGAGGTATTGTGTAAGGATATATCCAAATGATACAAAAACAACAAAAACAACAAAAACTAAGTCAAAGCATGAGGTGCTGCTACTGCTGATACAGCAGAATAAGATATTATTATTACCATGCGATTGCTTACTAAAATGGGATGACGTAGAAACATCATTGATAATGTGTAAGAAGCATTACAATGATTATGATAACATAGATATGAAAGCAGCAGATATGAATTATAAAACAGAGCAGTTCATAAAGAGAGTAATTGATCCATCTGGATCTCAGTATTCTGCTATCTTGTTGAATGAATTAAGATAGATATGCTGAAAATCCGAATTATTTGTGTTATAATCTAATCTTATTTATGAACAAGGGGGTGAGTGTGAGATTACTTAACTTATTGATAGTCTCTTCATGCTCTATTAATCCTAATAAATGAGACATTTGCCATTGCTTCTTATTTTCCAACATAAGACCCTGCTCCTTAAGATACCAATTTGTATAATAGAACCTTCTTTTCTAATACAGCCTTCATTTCTTTGCATACTCCGTGTGTATCGTCCTGCTCCAGGTCTAGTCTACCCGCTTAGGCTCATTAGGATCCTAAAAACTTCTATCTTTTATAGATTCAAGAGTATGGATAATGAAGCGGCTAAAGCGAAATCTGAGTGGAATGATCTAAGGAACAATTTGCCAGCAGGAATAGAAGTAGCTGGCGAATATAATCAGGCTTGGGGAACAGAATATAATGGATTCTTACTATTCGAATCAGAAACTAGTGATGCATTCCTTGATTGGTGGTCGAAGTTTAAAGACAATATAAGATGGTATATAGAGCAAACACATACGATTGCTGCTAACAGACGTTAGATATTAGCAAAATATTACGCTTCAGTATTACTTTAAAATTGGTAACAGACAAATTTGATATTTGATATTTTGTTTTAGTTCTTTGGTATTATAATTTCCAAGATTTTTGTATTCTTTACTCCAAGTAAAGTTTTACTGCCAATATATAAAAATATATGTTACTCCGTTTTATGTGATAAGCAGGAGAGCAATGGCGAGATTTCTTGATTCTCACAAGATCGGCTCTTTTACTGAAGAACAGCTTATGAAGCTGCAGACGTTACCGATAGATGAGTTTGGAGTAAAACATCTTAACATCCTATATAACTATGAAGCAGACATTGTGTACTGTCTTCTTGAAGCGCCAAGCAGAGAAGCTGTGGAAATGAATCATGCGAAATTCGACTGTAAATGTGATTGGATAACAGAGGTTAAAACAACCGCCTAGTGGTATTACAGTTAGTCAACGTATTAGCACAAATTCTTAATAATTATCCAATGCCATATTTGGTTAATCAGAAATGGTACGGAAAGGAGAAACTCGAGGTCTTGCCAAGGCAATAAGTGATCTATCTGAAGCAGTCTTCGGAAACGCCCTTCCAATGCTAAAAAGCATTGTGACCTACAGAAGTCATCAAGTAACATTGCATAATGAGATATTTCTTGTCGAAAGGATGTTGTCGATTGAAAGGTATTTCATAATGAGGTATTTATTTTAAAGATGAACCTCAAATTGAGGTATATTATCTTGTCGGCGGATCAAAATCACCTGACTGGTTACAGTATTCATAACATTCCTGTGCTTCAGCATACCAAACCAATTATAGACAGATGCTTTTGTTCTTTATTTGGATATATGCGCAATTCGGATACAACAAAATACTTACGATTCCGCCGAGAACAGGATAACATTTGTTGATGACAAATAACAAATGGTTATATGCTATTTTGCTAAGAATATTTTAACATGTCAAGAATTGGCTCGAAAGTAGCAGTAGTTACGGAGGCTTCGGTTAAGTACCCTTGTCTCTCACTTATTTACGATCTGAAAAGTTTTACATTTATCTCGCTTTGCGCTATGTTTGTCGGAGTAGCTGCCGTTGCCGGACAATTTGATAACACAAATTCAGTACT
>JAATVP010000255.1 GCA_014523625.1 Nitrososphaerales archaeon TH5896 | reverse complement strand
AGTCCCATTTAAAAACTAAAGTGATTACTGGTCACCGGTTACACCAGTGAAGAGTTAACATGTTGCTTCCCTCTTCCAAATCGTCCTACGCTTAAGCTTTAGTACCGCTGCCGGTAAACATGCAAGAAAGAGGGAATATGATAATATCTGAATCGACGAGCAAAATACACAATCCCTTTAGGGGACAGAGAGGTAGCATATGAGTGAATATTCACTTTCCATGTAGAATTTCCTATTTTTCTCAGGAAGATCTCTGACACGACGAAATTACTATGCTGCTCTCTTATGGACAGTTCTTCTGATTTCAGTTTGACGGCTGTCAGGTCACAACCATAGTCCTAACTCAAATGAGATACCCATAATAGAAAATGAGTTTTACTTAATATATAATCGGTATGTTGGAACCAAGAACAGTATTGGAGGTCCGAACATTTACATCCGCAAACGTGCTCCTATTACACTCTGCCGGAGCGGAATTCTTTCTAAAGCGAAAGATCAAAAGGAGATCGACATGGTAGCTCAGTCAATGTTTTCCTCTGGAGTACTGAAACAGGTGAGGTAGGCAGGCGAGTGATATCGCAAAGGTCAGACAAGACAGGCAGCTCATCTCAGCTACTAAGGGGATAGTCACTTGGATATACTACCATCAGAAACGATTGTGGTGTCTTATATCCATTCATCATCTTCCCTTATCTGGGTAGTGCCAAATCTTATAGTTCGGTGGGGAGCTTTATTCTCTGCTGCACTCTGGCCTGCATTATTTGCTAACATTTCTGCCCAGGCCTCTGCCCTGCTAAAATCATCTTCTACCATATGTTGTATACTCACATTCCTAAACATTTCAGTAAGATGTAAACCCGCTTTAGTCATGACTGCCTTCTGCAGAATCTGGTTCAGTCGCAAACGGAAGTCTTTGTCACGTATTTTTTCATCATTGTAATAGTCCAGTCCCGGCATTAGAATAGAAAGTAATAGATCAGAGATTATAAAACCGTAATTATCTTCTTGAGGATTTTCCCGCCGTACCCCTAATAGATCTTTGATATCATTCTCAAAAACTCCTTTGAGTTCTGGATATCTCGATATATAACGAAAGAAGAATACAATGTTTGCCATCGAAGGAAAGATATGCCTGTCTAGTATGACAACTTTTTGCTTGTCAAGATATCTTTTATGCTCTTTATGTTTCTGATCGTCTGCTAATTCCACATCCTCATGGTATTGTAACAAATCTATCATCAATTTGATAATTGAAGAAGAAGGTCGGTAGCTTTTGGTATTTGTCCTTGATTTCCTGACTTGCTTCCTAGGCAACATTGGCTTATGATGTTATCCATTATATATAAATTGACTTGATGATAGACTACATAGTTTCAAGATCAAGCCAGAGCTGATCTCGGTATATGACTACAAGAGGTTTGACCGAGCATATTGGAACCGACGTATCACAATTCCATTTGTATATTGCTAATGAAGATGCAGACAACGGAACAGATTATGTAGAAAATACCTATACGAATGCCATGGATATACGAACAATTGCGGTATGGGTTCAAACAAACGATAGCAGTCTTAGAATTACCACAAGAAATTCAAATGTTGGAAATAGAAATACGGCATTTCAAACTAATCTTAAAGATATCGCTAACTATGATTACTTTACTAGTACAAAGAACAAGTGGATTGAATTAGCCTGTAAGAAGGCTCTAGATGCAATTGAGAAAGAATAACTAATGGCAATCGATAAAGATATTTGGGAAGAAACAATTTCAAAAGCTAAAGCAGCATTAAAGAAAAATGACACCGATTATATGGCTAATAAAAAGGAGATCGTACAAAAATTAGCCAAAGATTTAGAAGATCAGGGTATGCCTTTAAAACAGATTGCTAATGCGATAGTACACTCATTAAAAGATGCTAACATTAGTAAAGGATACATCTTAGAGAATTTAGACAAGAAATACAAAAGACATTATAACAAAGCAAAAGAGGAAGAGCAAGAACAATTGTCAGATAATCTGACAACTATAGAAGATAAGAAACCTATAGAACTTTCTACTACAACGTCAGGAGCAACAACAACAACAACAACAAATAATCCAACTCCTGATGAACCGTCTTATCCTGAACTAGAACAACAGCAACAACAACCAGAACCACCTAAGAATCAAGATGTCGAAGTTTTGAAAAAACAATTATCTGATACTGATAAAGAACTTCATGAAAAGATAGAGAAACTTAAAGATCGTGAATCTCAAATTTTCAGAAAAGATACAGAAATTTCTGATCTAAAGAAGCAAATAGAGACTATGGCAGAAAGAAGGCCAGAAAAACCAAAACCCATTATCAACTCGAATCAATTAGTATTGGATGAAGGAAAAACTTTTGATAATACAATATATTTACCACGCGATAATGCTAAATGGTTAGTTGGACAAATTGCAAAATATTTAAAGGATTTTCCAACGCTCGATTTTTTTCTGGTACAACAAGATTCTGACCGTACTAATCTTTTGCGAATTAATCTCAAAAAACCTCAATTCATTACAGGAAATCCACATTAGCCTAATATCCACTCAGTAGGAAATGACAATTTTAAAACCTTTTCCGGCTACATAGCCGGAAGCAAGACACTTGTAAAATTTTTGATGTCTAATACCAGTATCTTACTATGAGGCTTTATGGTAATCCATATTACATAAATAGTGCTTATAAAAACAAATACGTATTCGGCAAAGATTTGATGTATGTTCTAATGATAAGTCATAGAACGGGTTGATGCGCTTATGGAAAACGCTACTCAACCGTATCCTATTTCCTCTTGCTCTTTTCAAGATATTAGAATTAAGTGAGCGATGTCGTATTCGTAAGGCCATACGAATGTATTGCCTTTTTCGTGATGCGATCTTTGAAGTAAAGTTATTATTTCAATCGAGAAATGTATTACTAATTTCAGTAGTGTGCATCGAGGTAGCTAGACGTGTCTTGAAAACCTTGAAAGTGCAATTTCGTCACTAGAGACATGGGTCTTGAAGCAAGGTGCCGGTGTTTTGGATCTCGACCTCAATATTTAGGACTAGATGTTAGCAATTTGATGCAATTATTCTATAGCTATTTCTCATCATTTTGAACAATAAGATAATTGAGATATTAATTATCTCCTCAACCTGCTTTAACACAAATAAAGAAAACATTCGATCAAGTTTTCAGGATTATGAGCTTTAAGTATATCGCAATTGTGATAGCAATGACAGCTGTGCTGATAGGAGCGACAGCATTTGCTACAGGAGACAGTGTCTTTGCAGACAAAAAGAGATACGAGAAGAGTCAAGCTGTTCCGCAAGCAAATGCATGTGGGGATGGTGACTTGCCAATGGGTGTCTTATGTTCTAATACCGCATCTCAGATACAAGGCAATGATAACAGTGTTGCCGAAGCTGCAGTACAAATTGACGGAAAAGACGGCTTCGAGAAGAAGAAGGATTGGTGAGGACGGGATACTTCCCACTCTATCTCGTAAGGTCGACAAGACTCAATTTATTTTGTTTAGTAGCATTCATCGCCTGTAGTATCAAAGTGGGTATAGTGCCCGATTGAAGATGGGTCGAAAGCTTTTTTTGTTTTCCAAACACCTACGTAAGAATAAGTGGTATAAACATTGACCTATCCAACAGTGTATTTAATATCAGCCAATCCTAAGTAATTATCTATTGGCTCTCGAACTTCTCCAAAGGGAATGCGGGGAGGAGGAAAGTGGGGTGCAAGGGCAGGAAGGAGGTTAGTGGTTTAAAATAGCTAAGATATCTGCGAGATTAATAGCGGGTCTATTCATCCAATTCTAGATAAATAATTCCTAGGAGATAATACTTGATCAGTGAGAAAGTTAGTAGCTATTGTTGCAGTGGCAGCATTTCCCTTAGCGATCTCATTGGTAGGAACACGTATGATATTTGCATTAAAAGAGCCAAGCAATTTCGCAAGTCAACGTAATAGGAGATGGCAAACTTCCAATATACTTAGAATGTCAGGATACCGAATCACAAGGTCAAAGAAAAGATAACAGAGTAAATGTCATCCCTGTAAAATCTTTCAGCAAATAGCATCACAAAAACAGACAGTGAACAAGGGATAAAATACGATCATTTTCCCACATTTTTCTAGTCTGTGTACCTAGACTTATCGAGTTATTAGCAGAGTACCATATGGCACAATTATGATTATACCTTTGGCTCTATTAGAATTCCTTATGTCCAAGGTTTGGATTACCTTCTTACCTAGCTGAATCTTGACCCCAATTTATTATTGTTACCAATCCTAATACACTGCCACCAAATCGTTGGCACTTATTGAAAGAATGTGGAAACTCTTGGCCAGCACGATGACAAGACAGGAACAGTAACGTGCATTTACCTAAAGTACTACATAATGGTTTATTGCATGCCCAATTACTTTTGCATTCTGGGGCGATGGTTTCACAGTAATTATTACTTCTGATACTGTTTGTTATGGCAATTGAGATACGGCTAAATATATTACTCCACTTCAAAGTTGCTGGAAATATACCACCAATACAGACGAAGGATCATGGAGATTTGGGTTCGAATAACGCATAGGTATGAAGCTCACCAACGCAATTGGAATAGGAGGTAATACCAGTAAACCTAAAGACGAATTTGCGAGTGGGGAAAACGTATCTAACAGCGATGATGTGCTAGCAGAGCTGTTTTGATACGTAAGATACCGCATAAGCGGCTTTTGCGACCTAAATAATCTCAAAGATAATACCGATGCAAAAACGATCCGCTAATATCTCGTATAGTTCTGATCTATCTACCGCATAGATTTATACATCAATTTCTTATTGTAGATACATCTTAGATCATTAATATATGTATATCATGGGAGTATATATCCTACTAGACTTTCGTAAGGTTGACATACTGAGTAGAATGTTATGTAATCGAAAGTAAGATATGAAAAACGTAGGAAACGTAAAAACAAATCGCCTGATACCTTTGATTGCAGCAGCAGCACTTGTAGCAGTCATGGCAGCCTCTGCACTAACGATGACTCAGCAAGCATATGCAAATCCTTGTAGCATAACTGATAATGGTGAGGACAAAACAGTATCAGATGAAGGCGCTCAAGGCGCTGATACCTCCGGGAATATAAACTGTTCCTTCGAAGATGATGTAATCACCTTTGAGCCTGACTCGAGCCCAGTACCATAGAACATACTCTCCTACCCAACTTTTTTTGATCTTTTGCTGTATAATAAGTAAATAAATATGCGTTTAGTATAATTACTATCCTTAGATAGTATCATATAGTAAGATTGTGTATATCAGATAGCAACGTATTCTTGT